>JAZREC010000221.1:0-7371 GCA_045660605.1 Clostridia bacterium | reverse complement strand
AGGAAACAAAAAGCTTAAATTTGCAGATACCATCTGCAATATTTATCTTACTGTCATCCGCGGAACACCTGTTGTAGTGCAGTTGCTTATATCATTTTTCATAATATTTGTGACTGCCAAGGACGGAACTTGGGTGGCTATGCTTACCTTTGGTATAAACTCGGGAGCATATGTTGCCGAAACAATCCGTTCGGGAATTCTGGCAATAGACCAGGGGCAGATGGAGGCAGGGCGCTCTCTTGGATTCAACAAGGTGCAGACAATGTGGCTTATAATCCTGCCACAGGCATTTAAAAACATTCTCCCCGCCATAGGAAATGAAATGATAGCACTTTTAAAAGAAACCTCTGTTGCAGGCTATGTTGCTGTGGTTGACCTCACCAAGGCGGGAAACCAGATAAAGAACACAACATATGACCAGATAAATCCGATATTACTTGTTGCTATTGTTTATTTGGCATTGGTAATGTTGTTTACCAAGCTGTTAGCGATAATGGAAAGGAGATTAAGAAACAGTGAAAGATAATATTCTTATTTCAGCTGCAAATCTCAAAAAGCATTATGACGACGGCAAGGTTAAAGCTCTCGACGGTGTTTCCATAGACTTTGAAAAAGGCAAGGTGGTTGTAGTAATCGGCCCGTCAGGAAGCGGAAAATCCACCTTGCTTCGTTCATTAAACCTTCTGGAAGAGCCTACAGAGGGACACATCATTTTTGACGGTGTAGACCTTCTTGATTCCAAAACAGATGTTAACCTCGTAAGGCGTAAAATGGGTATGGTTTTTCAGCAGTTTAATCTGTTTCCCCATATGACTCTTATTAAGAACCTTACACTTGCACCTGTAAAGCTTCTTAAAATGCCCAAGGAAGAGGCAGAGGAAAAAGCCCTTAAGCTTCTTGCAAGAGTAGGTCTTTCTGACAGAGCAGGGGCGTATCCCTCGCAACTTTCGGGCGGACAGAAGCAGAGAGTTGCCATAGTAAGAGCACTTATGATGAATCCTCAGGTTATGCTCTTTGACGAACCCACATCAGCCCTTGACCCCGAGATGGTAGGAGAGGTTCTCGATGTTATGAAGGAGCTTGCTTCGGAGGGTATGACAATGATAGTTGTCACACATGAGATGGGATTTGCAAGAGAGGTTGCAGACGAGGTTGTATTTATGGACGAGGGGCAGATTATCGAAACGGGAACACCCGACGCAATCTTCCAGAGTCCAAAGAGCGACAGACTCAAAAACTTCCTTGCCAAGCTGGTTTGAGTTTTCTTAAAAAAACTATTGCAAAATGCTATCTTTTGTGGTAGAATATGTTTATTATGAGAAATTAAGATGGAGGTGTCATAGATGCTTAGTACTATTATTACAATCATTCATGTTATTCTTTCTGTTATCCTTGTAGCAGTTGTTTTGCTCCAGTCGGGTAAGAGTGCAGGACTTTCCGGCTCTATCGCAGGCGGTGCAGAAACATTCTTTGGTAAGAATAAGGCAAAGACCCTTGACGGCATGCTGGAAAAGGCTACAGCAGTTGTAGCTATTCTCTTTATAGTTACATCTATCGTTCTTGCAATTGTTGTTAAATAATTTAACTAATCAAGCCCATCGGTTTGTATATAAGCCGATGGGTTTTTTATTTTGAAAAACAATTGACAAAATGATATGATAATGTTATAATGTGTTATAAAGTTAACACTTTGAAACAGGAGGTTGCTATGAACCGAATAAGACAAGAAAAAATACAGGAATACATAGAGAGCAAAGGTGTTGCAACTATCAAAGAAATTCAGAAGATTGTTCCCGATGTTTCCCTTATGACAATACACAGAGATCTTGATGTTCTGGAAAACAAGGGTATCATTGAGAAATACAGGGGCGGAGTGCGTTCTGTGCGTCAGAGCGGCGACATAGAATTTAATGTCCGCATGAGGGAGAATAACAACGGTAAGCTCACTATTGCCCATAAGGCGCTTGAGCTTGTACAGCCCTACAGCTCTATATTTCTGGATGCAAGTACATCAAATGTATTTCTTGCAAGAAATCTGCCCGATATCAATCTAAATATAATTACAACAAGCCCGGGAATTGCAATTGAGCTTTGCAAACTGCACAACCCCGTAGTTACAGTATGCTGCGGAACAATGAACAGAAAAAATCTATCCATAACAGGACAGAATACTCTGAATATGCTGGGCACCGTCAATATAGATACAGCCTTTATCGGTGTATCGGGGTGCTCAGCGGATGTAGGATTTACCTGCGGAACAGAGGCTGATATGCTTATCAAACGCATGGTTATAGGGAAGTCCCGTGCCGCAGTTATGATGTGCGGAGAAGAAAAGCTCAACCGTCTTATGCCGTACACCTTTGCAGGCATGGAGGATGTTGATTACATCGTCTCCGACAAACAGCTTCCGGAGGACTTTTTGAAATCCGCAAGAAGTGCGGGCGTAAAAATTTTGTAATATATTTTGCAAAAACCATTGACGAAAATGTTATAATGTGTTATAATTACTTTAATTGCATATATTTTATATTTTCTAATTAAGGAGGGTTTAAATTGGCTAATGCTGTTATTATGCCCAAGGCAGGTATTACTGTAGAAAGCTGTATTATCGGTTCTTGGGAAAAGAAAGTCGGCGATAGCGTCAAGGTAGGCGATATCTTATTTACATACGAAACCGATAAAGCCAGCTTTGAATGTGAATCTACAGAAGAAGGTACATTACTTGAAATTTTCTATCAGGACGGGGACGAGGTTCCTTGTCTTGTAAATGTTTGTGCAATAGGTAATCCCGGTGAGGATTGCTCAGCACTCCGCCCTGCAGACGCAGAGGGTGCAGAGGCACCGGCAGAACCCCAGGCGGAAGTCAAGGAAGAAGTTAAGGCTGCTCCTCAGGCGGCACCCGCTCAGACAACAGCAGCAGACGGAGAGAGGTCTGCTGTATCTCCCAGAGCAAAGAAGCTTGCAGAGCGCGCAGGTGTAGACGCATCTCTTGCTACACCCACAGGCCCCAACGGCAGAATTATAGAAAGAGATGTAAGAACACTCATGGATAACCCTGCAGCAGCAGCTTCCGCAGCTGCACCTCAGATGCAGGCTCCTGCTGCTCCTGAGGCAGAATATACAGATGTTAAGTTCAGCGGTATCCGCAAAGCTATCAGCAAGTCTATGCATACATCGCTTTCCACAGCGGCTCAGCTTACACACAATACATCTTTTGATGCAACAAATATCCTTGCATACAGAAAGATGCTCAAAAATGCTGATGACGAATGTGCAGGAATTACACTCGGTGATATTGTTCTTTATGCAGTATCAAGAACACTCTTAAATCACCCCGACCTCAACGCACATATGCTTGACGATAATAACATCCGTCTCTTTAAGCATGTAAACTTAGGCGTTGCTGTTGATACTCCCAGAGGACTTATGGTTCCTACAATCTTTAATGCAGACCAGATGAGCCTTCTGGAAATCTCCAAGGCTGTAAAAGAGCTTGCGGCTCAGTGCCGTGAGGGCAACATAAGCCCCGACAAGCTCTCAGGCGGTACATTTACAGTATCCAACCTCGGTAACATGGGCGTAGAGTCATTTACACCTGTTATCAATCCTCCCCAGACAGGTATACTGGGCGTATGCGGTACAATTGACCGCGTTCGCAAGGGAGCTGACGGTTCAATCCAGATTTATCCTGCAATGGGACTCAGCCTTACATATGACCACCGTGCTGTAGACGGCACACCCGCGGCTCGCTTCCAGAAGGAACTCGGACGCAATCTTGAGAACTTTACCACACTTCTTGCAAAATAAGGAGATTTGACAATTATGGAAACTTTTGATTTATTAGTTGTAGGCGGCGGCCCGGGCGGATATCTCTGCGCGGAGCGTGCGGCACAGGGCGGCCTTAAGGTTGCCGTATTCGAAAAGAAGGCTCTTGGCGGAACATGTCTTAATGAAGGCTGTATCCCCACCAAGACACTTCTCAATTCATCCAAGATGTACCGCCATGCCAAGGAGAGCGAGGCATTCGGTGTTACAACACAGGGTGTAAGCTATGACCATGCCAAGGTTATAGACAGAAAGGATAAGGTAGTTAAGACACTTGTAGCAGGTGTAGGAGCTACCATGAAATCCAACAAGGTTACAGTTGTTTCTGCAGATGCAGTTATCAAGGGCCGTGTTGACGGCGGATTTGCAGTAGAGGCAGAGGGCACAACATATGTGGGCAAGAGACTTGCCATCGCATCGGGTTCCGAAACAGTTGTTCCCCCCGTACCCGGTCTCAAGGAAGGACTTGAATCAGGCTTTGTGGTAACAAACCGCGAAGTTCTTGACGAAAAGACTCTTCCCAAGAATATCGTTGTTATCGGCGGAGGCGTTATCGGTCTTGAAATGGCATATTACTTTGCAAGCGTAGGCGTTTCTGTTACTGTAATAGAAATGATGCCCAAGATAGCAGGCGCAACCGATCCCGAAATCTGCAAGGTTCTTACAGATGCCTTTGTAAAGAAGGGTATGGAATTCAAGCTTTCCTGCAAGGTTCTTGAAGTTAAGAAGGACAGCGTTATATACGAAGAAAACGGCGAAAAGAAAGAAATCAAATGCGATAAGGTTCTTCTTTCCGCAGGCCGCAAGCCCGCAACAGCAGGTATCGGTATAGAAAGCTTAGGGCTTGATATGGACAGAGCTGCCATAAAGACAGACCGCCATCTTTGCACCAATGTTTCCGGTGTATATGCTGTGGGTGACTGCAACGGCAAGCTCATGCTTGCTCACACAGCATACAGAGAGGCAGAGGTTGCTGTTAACCATATGCTCGGCAAAACCGACGAAATGCGCTATGATGTAATTCCTTCGGTTATCTATACAGACCCCGAGGTTGCAAGCGTAGGCTACAGCAAGCAGGAAGCAGAAGAAAAGGGTATGAATGTTAAGGAAGTTAAGCTCCCGATGTCCTATGCAGGAAGATATCTTGCAGAAACAGAGGGCGGAAAGGGCTTTGTGAAGATTGTTGTAGATACCGACAGAAACCGCCTTGTAGGCTGTCACATGGTTGGTTCCTACGCATCGGAAATCATCATGACAGCAACCATGATGGTAGATACAGAGCTTACACCCGACCGTCTTAAGAAGCTTGTATTCCCTCATCCCACAGTTGCAGAAATAATTCGTGAAGCAATATTTCATATATAATACACAAGGAGGAAAATAAATATGCCTAAGAGCTTATTCGTAGATCCTGCCGAGACTCGTGCAGCCGGCAAGATCACATTCGAAGACATTCCTGTTAATGTCTACAACAAAACAATCAAAGAAGAACGCAAGCGTTATTCCGATGACGACCTCGTTCGTATTTACCGTGATATCACAGTTCTTCGTGAGTTTGAGTCCATGCTCAACCAGATTAAGACACAGGGTCTCTACAACGGTATAGAGACAACATATCCAGGACCTGCCCACCTTTCAATAGGTCAGGAAGCAGCAGCAGTAGGTCAGGCTTATCTTCTCGATCAGAACGACTTTTCATTCGGTTCTCACAGAAGCCATTCCGAAATTCTTGCAAAGGCTCTTTCCTGTATCCATAAGCTTTCCGAACAGGAGCTTATGACAATCATGGAAGGCTTCCTTGGCGGAAGCGCTCTCCGTGCTACAGAAAAGCTCGGTCCTGTAAGCGATGTTAAGGAGCTTGCAATCCGCTTTATCCTCTACGGAACACTTTCCGAGATTTTTGCTCGTGACACAGGCTTCCACAAGGGTCTTGGCGGTTCCATGCACGCATTCTTCCTGCCTTTCGGTATTTACCCCAACAATGCTATCGTTGGCGGTTCTGCTGCAATAGCAACAGGTGCGGCACTCTTTAAGAAGGTTAATGACAAGCAGGGTATAGTTGTCTGCAACGCAGGTGACGGTTCTATGGCACGCGGTCCTGTATGGGAAGCAATGAACTTTGCTGCTATGGATCAGTTCCATACACTTTGGGAAAGCCACAAAGGCGGAATGCCCATACTCTACAATGTATTCAATAACTCTTACGGTATGGGTGACCAGACCAGAGGAGAAACAATGGGTTATGATATGCTTGCCCGTATCGGTTCGGGTATCAGCCCCACACAGTTCCATGCAGAAAGAATTGACGGCTTCAATCCTCTTGCAGTTATCGATGCTATGGAAAGAAAGCTCAAGATACTCCGTGCAGGAGAAGGCCCCGTACTTCTTGATACTATTACATATCGTTATTCAGGTCACTCCACATCCGACCAGAATGCTTATCGTACCAAGGAGGAAATCGATGCTTGGAAGGAAATCGATCCTATCATTACATACCGTCAGGGTCTTGTTGACGCCGGCGTTGCTAATGATAGCAAGCTCGACGAAATCCTTGCAGAGACAGCAGAGCGTATGACAATGATCTGCAAAGCTGCATCTGACCCCGAGATAAGCCCCTATATCGACTTTAAGGCTGACCCCGCAGTTGTAGAACGCCTTATGTTCTCCAACGAAAAGGCAGAAAAGCTTGATGACCGTGAGCCTGAAGTAAATATGCCTCTTAGCGAAGTTCCCGCTTACAAGAAGCTTAAGGAAAAGGAGCGTTGCCCTGTTGTTAACGGCAAGCCCGTTTCCAAGATGAAGCTCTTTAACCTCCGTGATGCACTCTCTGAGGTTATATATGACCGTTTCTACGAGGATCCCACCCTTATTGCATACGGTGAAGATGTTCGTGACTGGGGCGGTGCGTTTGCAGTTTACCGCGGTATGATGGATGCATTCCCGCACTGCAGACTCTTTAACTCTCCGATTGCAGAAGCTGCAATTGTAGGTACAGCAGTAGGATACGCAGTATCCGGCGGCCGTGCTCTCATAGAGCTTATGTATGCTGACTTTATCGGATGTGCAGGAGATGAAATCTTTAAACAGATGTCCAAGTGGCAGTCCATGTCCGCCGGCATCCTGAAGATGCCCGTGGTCCTGCGTGTTTCCGTGGGCTCCAAGTACGGCGCTCAGCACTCTCAGGACTGGACCGCTCTGTGCGCACACATTCCCGGCCTGAAGGTTTGCTTCCCCGCAACACCTTGGGAGGCTAAGGGCCTGATGGAGACCGCGCTGAAGGGTACTGACCCTGTTGTGTTCTTTGAATCTCAGAGAATCTACGATGTGGGCGAGCAGTTCCACGAGGGCGGCGTTCCCGAGGAGCGTTACGAAATCACCATCGGTGATGTAAACAAGGTCCGTGAGGGTAAGGACGTTACCATTCTGACGCTGGGCGCAGTTCTGTACCGGGCTATGGATGCCGTAAAGGAACTGTCTGAGAAGTACGGCATGGAGGCTGAGGTCATCAACCTGCACTCCCTGGCGCCTCTGGATTACACCGAGATC
>JAZREC010000220.1:0-6430 GCA_045660605.1 Clostridia bacterium | reverse complement strand
ACTTTGATGTTTTTATAAGCCAGATAAAGCCAAGATATTTTTCATGCCTTATGAACTATTATAAGGTGTTAAAGCAGAGAAACAATATGCTTAAAAATCCAAAGATGATAAAAACCTGCGATGTATGGAATGAAAAGCTTGCCTCTTACGGTGTAGAAATCTGCAGATACAGAAAAGAAGCACTTTCCAAAATGGACGAATATATAAAAAATTATTCCACAGAGGAAGAAAGCTTCACTATAGAATACTGTCCGTCAGTTAAGGGAGACCCGACAGATAAAGAAAACTTTTTAAATAGACTAAATGAGTCTATAGAAAGAGATATAGAAAAAGGAATAACAATGACAGGTCCTCACCGTGATGACTTTGATGTTCTGATAAACGGACGGAGTCTGAAAAAATACGGTTCGCAGGGACAAACAAGGTCAGGTGTTCTTAAAATTAAGCTTTGCGAATGTGAAATGATAAAAAACATAACAGGAGAAGAACCTGTTCTTCTTCTTGATGATGTATTAAGCGAGCTTGACGAGAACAGAAGAAAATATTTTTCAGAAAACATCGGCGGACGGCAGGTTATAATAACCTGCACGGACAAAAGCTTTGCCAATGACGGAAGAGGAAGTTATTATTTGGTTTCAAAGGGCAAAGCCGAGCAAATTTTTTAAAAAATTTGCGGGGAGGTAATATTTATGTATCTTCATCTCGGAGGGGAAGTAAGCGTAAATACAAAAGAAATAATTGCGATAATGGATATGGAGACTTCTTCCACATCAAAAATAACTAAGGAATTTTTGAGGATTACCCAAAAAAAATCAAAGATTATAAGTGTAAATGATGAACTTCCAAAATCCTATGTAGTTATCAACAGAAAAGGTAAAACTGTGGTGTATATATCCCCGATATCGTCACAGACACTATTAAAACGTGCTAATTACAATAATCCTGTACAAGAAAGAAGGTAAGTACTATGATAAATACAGAATATGATGAAAGCCAAATTCAGGTACTTGAAGGTCTGGAAGCAGTAAGAAAAAGACCAGGTATGTATATCGGCTCAACATCCATAAGAGGTCTGCATCATCTGGTGTACGAAATTGTGGACAACAGTATAGATGAGGCTCTTGCAGGATATTGCGACAAGATTGAGGTAAGTCTTAACAAAGACGGCTCTGTTACCGTAAAGGATAACGGCAGAGGCATGCCTCATGGTATTCATCCAAAGATGGGAATATCAACAATTGATGTAATATTTACCGTTCTTCATGCAGGAGGTAAGTTCGGCGGAGGCGGATACAAGGTATCGGGCGGTCTGCACGGCGTAGGTGCGTCTGTTGTTAATGCCCTTTCTACAAAGCTTGAGGTTAATGTCCATGACGGCGAAAAGATATGGCATCAGAGCTACAAGAGAGGTGTGCCCGACGGCACTGTTCACGAGACAGGCACAACAGACAGAACAGGAACAGAGGTTACATTCTGGGCTGACCCCGAAATATTTGAAGAAACCGTATATGAGTACGATGTTCTCTTAAAGAGACTAAGAGAGCAGGCTTTCTTAAACGGCGGAATAAAAATTATATTCAAGGATTTAAGAGGCGAAGAGGAAGTTTGCGAGGAGCTTATCTATGACGGAGGTATAAAGAACTTTGTATCATATCTCTATGCAGATAAGAAATCCAGAAAAGATACTCTTGAGCTTACTCACGAAAATGTTATATATGTAAACGGAGAGAAAAACGGCTCAATGGCTGAGGTTGCACTTCAGTGGAACAACGGCTATGACGAGGTAATTGAGTCATTTGCAAACAATATATCCACAACAGAGGGCGGAACTCACGAAACAGGCTTTAAGTCTGCTCTTACAAAGGTTCTTGTTGAATATGCAAGAAAGTATAAGCTTCTTAAGGACAATGAAGAGCTTACGGGCGAGGATGTAAGAGAGGGCATGATTGCCGTTATTTCCGTAAAGCTCGAAGAACCTCAGTTTGAGGGACAGACTAAGACAAAGCTCGGTAATTCCGAAATGAGAACTCTTGTCGAAAATATGGTAAGAGAGAAGCTTGCTGATTTACTTGAGGAAAATCCCGCGATAGGAAAGGCAATTATAGAAAAGGCACTTCTTGCATCAAGAGCAAGAATAGCCGCAAGAAAGGCAAGAGAAGCCACAAGAAAAACACCGCTCGGTTCAAGCTCACTTCCCGGTAAGCTTACCGACTGCATAGTAAAGGACCCCACAAAGACAGAAATCTATATAGTAGAGGGAGACTCTGCGGGAGGCTCGGCAAAGAACGGAAGAGACAGTAAATATCAGGCTATTCTTCCTCTTTGGGGAAAGATGCTCAATGTAGAAAAAGCCCGTGCCGACAAGGTGTACGGCAATGATAAGCTTACACCTGTAATACAGGCACTCGGAACGGGAATAGGCGAAGAATTCAATATAGAAAAATTAAGATACGATAAGGTTATAATCATGGCGGATGCCGATGTCGACGGAGCACATATACAGACACTTCTTCTTACATTCTTCTTCCGTTTTATGACACCGCTTATCGAGTCGGGACATATATATCTTGCAAAACCGCCTCTCTATAAGCTCACAAGAGGAAAAAAGAGCAGAGTTGCATTCAGCGACGACGAAAGAGATGCAATAAGCGAGGAGCTTAAGGACTCGGATGTAAATGCAAAGGTAGATATAAGCCGATACAAGGGTCTTGGTGAAATGAACCCCGAGGAGCTTTGGGAGACCACAATGGACCCCAAAAACAGAGTACTTCTCAAGGTTACCCTGGAGGATGCCGAGAGAGCAGACAAGATATTCAGTATCCTTATGGGAGACGAGGTAGAGCCGAGAAGAATATTTATAGAAGAGAATGCACAGTATGTAACAAATCTTGATGTATAATTTTCTATAAGAAAGGAAAAAGACTTATGGCAAAGAATAAAAAATACGAAGACTCGCATTTTGAAGAGTACTTTGATACCCAAACCATAGTAGATATAGATATAGAAAAAAGAATGAAGGAAGCATTCATTGACTATGCAATGAGTGTTATCGTAAGCCGTGCTCTGCCTGATGTAAGAGACGGTCTTAAGCCTGTTCACAGAAGAATTCTTTATTCTATGCACGAGGAGCATCTTACATCGGATAAGCCGTTCTTTAAGTCTGCTACCACAGTAGGTAATGTTATCGGTAGATACCATCCCCACGGCGATGCTTCCGTATATGATGCGATGGTAAGACTTGCACAGGACTTCTCTATGAGATATCCTCTTATAGACGGCCACGGAAACTTCGGTTCAGTTGACGGAGACCCCCCGGCTGCATACCGTTATACCGAGGCAAGAATGAGCAAGCTTTCCAATGTTATGCTCGAAAATATAGAAAAGAACACAGTAGACTTTGCACCCAACTTTGATGAAAAGAGAAAAGAACCCCTTGTTCTTCCTACAAGAATTCCCACACTCCTAATCAACGGAAGCTCAGGTATAGCCGTAGGTATGGCAACAAATATACCGCCTCACAATCTTACAGAGGTATTAAACGGTGTAATGGCACAGATAGATAACCCCGACATAAGCGTAGAAGAGCTTATGGAATATATCAAGGGTCCTGATTTTCCGACCAAGGCTTCGATAATGGGAAGAAGCGGTATAAGAAGTGCATATCTCACAGGTAAGGGCAAGATTATCGTAAGAGCAAAGGCACAGATAGAAGAGCGCAAGGACGGCTCATCCTCTATCATAGTAACAGAGCTTCCCTATCAGGTTAACAAGAAGATGCTTGTAGAATCCATAGCAGAGCTTGTTAAGGATAAGAAGATAGAGGGACTTTCGGATATTGACGACCATTCCTCCGACAGAGTAGGAATAAGACTCGAAATTTTCTTAAAGAGGGATGCAAATCCGCAGGTTGTATTAAATCAGCTTTATAAGTTTACAAGACTTCAGGACAGCTTTTCCATCAATATGCTTGCAATAAATGACGGCAAGCCTAAGACGATGGGTCTTAAGGAAATACTTTCCAACTTTATAAGCTTCCAGGAGGAGATTGTAAGAAGAAGAACTGCATACGATCTGGAAAAGGCAGAGGCAAGGATGCACATTCTGGAAGGACTCAGAATTGCACTTAAGAATATTGATGAAGTAATAGAGACAATCCGTAATTCCTACGATGATGCCAAGGAAAGACTTATTGAAAGGTTTGGTTTTTCCGAAATTCAGGCACAGAGCGTACTCGATATGCGTCTTGCACAGCTCCAGAAGTTAAACGGTGAAAAAATTGATGATGAATATAATGTTTTGACCGAGCTTTGCCGTGAGTACAGAGAGCTTCTTGCAAACAGAGATAAGCTTATGGAACAGATTAAGACAGAGCTTACCGAAATCCGCGATAAATACGGTGACGAAAGACTTACTTCCATCGAAGATGCAATAGACTTTATTGAGGACGAGGACCTTATTGAGAGAGAGGATTGTGTTATCACAATGACACACTTCGGCTACATCAAGAGACTTCCTACCTCAACATACAGAAGTCAGCACAGAGGCGGAAGAGGTATATCGGGTCTTTCCACAAGAGACGAGGACTTTGTTGAGACAATATTTACCGCATCTTCGCATGACTTCCTTATGTTCTTTACCAATAAGGGAAGAATGTATAAGATTAAGGCATACAGAATAGCCGAATCGGGCAGACAGGCAAAGGGAACAGCAATTGTTAACCTTATTCCGCTCGAACAGGACGAAAAGGTTACCGCAACTATTCCGATAAGCGAATTTTCTGAGGACAAATATCTTACAATGATAACCAAAAAAGGCTTTGTCAAGAAAACAGCTCTTGATGAATACGATTCTAACCGTAAGGGCGGTATAATTGCCATAGGCCTCAGAGAAGACGACGAGCTTATTGAGGTTGCACTAACAGAGGACGGAGACAATGTAATTCTTGGTACCAAAAACGGTATGTGCATCAGGTTCAAGGAGTCCGATGTAAGACCCATGGGCAGAGGCGCAAGCGGTGTTACGGGTATAAGACTTAAGGATGATGACTATGTAATCGGCGGAAATGTCTGCAAGGACGAGGGCATGCTTCTCTCTGTTACAGAAAACGGCTATGGCAAAAAGACCGACATATCGGAATTCAAATGCCAGATGCGTGCAGGACGCGGTGTAGCAGGCTATAAGATTACCGACAAGACAGGTCTTATCGCAGGATGCAGAGTGGTAGAAGACAGCGACGATATTATGATAATTACATCGGACGGTGTTATAATAAGAACAGGTGTCGAAGAAATCAGCATGTTCGGAAGAGTAACACAGGGTGTAAGAGTAATGAAGCTTCAGGACGGCGTAAATGTAGTATCTATCGCCAAGGCAGACAAGGAAGAAGACGAAGAAGCATCTGAGGATATAAAAGAATAATAGAGGTGACATATAATAATGAGCATCAGAATAGGAATTTTTGGATACGGCAATCTTGCCAAGGGTGTAGAAATAGCCGTAAACAGAGAAAAAGATATGGAGCTTTGTGCGGTATTTACACGCAGAGACCCCAAAAGTGTCAAGATTAAAACACAGGGAGTAAAGGTAGTTTCGGCAGACGAAGCAAAAAAATACAAGGACAAAATTGATGTAATGATTCTCTGCGGAGGAAGTGCAACAGACCTTCCCGTGCAGACTCCCGATATGGCAAAGCTCTTTAATGTGGTGGACAGCTTTGACACCCATGCAAAAATACCTGAGCATTTTGAAAATGTGGATAAAATCGCAAAAGAAAATGCAAAGACCGCAGTAATATCTGCAGGCTGGGACCCGGGTATGTTCTCCATAATGAGACTGTATGCAGGTGCAATTCTTCCCGACGGTGAGGACTATACCTTCTGGGGTAAGGGAGTAAGTCAGGGACACTCCGATGCTATAAGAAGAATAGAGGGGGTGCTTGATGCCAAGCAGTACACCGTACCGATTGAGGATGCTCTCACTGCGGTGCGTTCAGGCTCATGTCCAAACCTTACAGCAAGACAAAAGCACAAGAGAGAGTGCTATGTTGTGGCAGAGGACGGCGCAGACCTTGAGAGAATAGAAAAAGAAATCGTAAATATGCCCAATTACTTTGCAGATTACGATACAACGGTTCATTTTATATCGATGGAAGAGCTAAAAAGAGACCACAGCGCTATGCCTCACGGCGGATTTGTTATAAGAAGCGGAAAGACGGGAGATAACAATAATCATATCATAGAATACAGCTTAAAGCTTGATTCAAACCCCGAGTTTACCGCATCGGTGCTTACCGCATGTGCAAGAGCGGTATACAGAATGAATAATGAGGCAATCTACGGATGTAAGACTGTGTTTGATATTCCTCCGTCATATTTGAGCTGTGATAGTGCTGAGGATTTAAGAAAGAGACTTTTGTAATATTTATAAGTTG
>JAZREC010000219.1:0-1092 GCA_045660605.1 Clostridia bacterium | reverse complement strand
TCCTTTATGCCCATTTCCTTAAGCACATAGCTAAGTTTCTTTTTGGAATTGCAGGCAGAACCTGTAGAAACATATATTCCCTTGGTCTCAAGTATATGAAGAAGTACCTCGGACTTAAGCCCCGGGAAAGATACATTGAGTATAGAATAAAGTCCGTCGTCCGCGGAATTTATAACTGCATTTTCTATCCTCTCGCAAATTCCTGTCATAAGTCTTTGTCTGAGTGAGGCGATATGCTCTCTGGTCTCTGCCATTTTTTTGAACCTCAACTGCGACGCCTTGGCAAAACCGCATATACCGGGAAGGTTTTCTGTACCGGACCTTAGTCCGCCCTCCTGCTTACCTCCATGAAGTCCGGGCATAAGCCGTACACCCTGCCTTACCCACAAAGCACCAACGCCCTTGGGTCCGTGTATCTTATGAGAGGATATGCTCATAAGGTCAATGCCCATCTTTGACGGATTTATATCCAGTTTGCCGTAGGTCTGTACCGCATCAACATGCAAAAAGCATTTGCTGTGGTCAATTGCATTTGCTATTCTTTCTATCGGCATAATACTGCCTGTCTCATTATTGGCGTGCATTATGCTTACAAGGATAGTCTTGTCATCAATATTTGATATTATATCATCGGCATTAACTCTGCCGTTTTCGTCAACATCGGCATAATATACGCTAAAGCCCTGCTCTTCCAGATAGCGAAAGCTCTCAAGAACCGCCATATGCTCCGTCTTCTGTGTAATAATGCGGTTTCCTCTGCGTTTATACGCCATAGCTGTGCCTATTATGGCAAGGTTATCGCTCTCTGTTCCGCCTCCGGTAAATATTATCTCCTGAGGCTTGGCACCAAGAGTTTGTGATATAATTTCCCTTGCATTTTTAAGCTCGTCCTCCGCCTTTTTTCCCATTGAATGAAGCGATGAGGGGTTGCCGTAGGTCTCTTTAAGAATTCGTGTTATTTCTTCCACAACCTCGTCATATGGCTTGGTTGTGGCACTGTTATCAAGATATACTTCCATAATCATATACTACTCCAATTATAATTACTTATATTGTACTACAAAGCATGGATTTTTTCAAGAGATAAAATGA
>JAZREC010000218.1:0-1684 GCA_045660605.1 Clostridia bacterium | reverse complement strand
CCTCGATGGGTCTTTCGTCTGCGATTATCCTGCCGTCATCCATAACGATAACTCTGTCTGCCAACGGAAAAGCATCCTCCAATCGATGCTCGGTGAGAATAACGGTTACACCAAGCTCACGGTTGATTTTTTCCAGTGTTTTCAAAAACTCGCCTGCCGTAATCGGATCGAGCTGACTTGTCGGCTCGTCAAGTATAAGTACCGACGGTTGCATCACCATTACAGATGCAAGGTTTAAAAGTTGCTTTTGACCGCCCGAAAGCTCGGACACATTTTTATAAAACCATGTCTGAAGGCCAAAGAATGACGCCATTTCCGAAACCCTTGTCCTGATTTCGTTCTGCCTAAGTCCAAGGCTTTCGAGACTGAAGGCAAGCTCGTGCCACACCTTGTCTGTTACAATCTGATTATCGGGGCTTTGCATTACAAAGCCAATGCCCGATGCCTGTTCTCTTTCGTCGCACAACGACAGCTCTTTGCCGTTAAAATATATATTACCGCTTACCTCTCCAAAAGGCGATAAAGATGATTTTAACAGCCTTAAAAGAGTTGTCTTACCGCATCCCGACATACCGCAAAGAAGAACAAATTCACCTTGATTAATCGTAAAATTTATATCTTTTAGCGTTTTATCGGTTCTGTTCGGATATGCAAAACTTAAATTTTCGACCTTAAAGCTTTCCATCTTCTCACCTCCCAAAGTTCAATTATTATCGGACATGTGCAAAGGAGCAGGTATGCTAAAAACACACTTACACCATATACAGAAACATCTGCAGATTTCATATAGGGAAAATAACTGAAATACATTGCACCCGAAAGATTTCCCGCAAGAGTATAAATAGCCAAAATCAAAATACAAGCAAGGGCTTTTTTGTCCCGTTTGTCAAATTTAAATACAGAAAATGCTGTTCTGCCTGCTATTCCATAGCCACGGGATTTCATACTGTCTGCGGTATCAATTGCATTTTCGAGTGACCATGTTGTCATAATTGATAATATATTAAGTCCATGTTTTGCACGCTTTATGATACTTCCGCTATTTACATCACGCCCGACTATGCGTTGTGTATCTGTGATAATTTTAAGCTGTGATAAAAACCTCGGCACAAAGCGAAGTGTCATAGATATTATGAGTGACATACGGGGAATGATTTTTCCAAACAGATAAATAATTTTATCACTCGTCATAATCTCGTTGAAACAGAAAAAATGGCAAATAACGCTTACTATCATAATTGCCGTACAAAGTCCGTAAATTATTGATTCGAGCGTAAGAGGATTTCCGCTCGGAAAATAGCCTATAATTGTAACTCCGTCGTGATTGAAGGCAGGGTTTATAAGTGCCATCATCAGAAGCATCGGAAGCAAATATATTAAGTTTGATTTAATTGCTTTTCTGCCCTTTAGCATAACGGAATATGTAAAACCGCCCGCAAGCGATATGCTAAGACACAATGGGTGCAGGAATACGCAACTGAACCCGATTGTAAATACAAAGTATATAAAATTTACAATCGGGTGGTATGTTTTAAATTCGCTCATTTAAAATTCTGCTCCTTTCCGTCGAAAACAAAAAAGCTGTGGTAATTTTTCTTTTTGAAAAATTACCCCAGCTGAGTTTTTCTGCGATAAATCACAATTTGTTTTCTTAAACAAAAACGCTATCCAAAGCGGAATAACA
>JAZREC010000217.1:0-1863 GCA_045660605.1 Clostridia bacterium | reverse complement strand
AGAAGGAAATGTTGATATAAAAACACTTCAGGAAATTCTTGGTCATGTGAGCATTTCCACAACACAAATTTATACACATATAAATGACAGCGACATGAAAAAAGCAGCAGATAACAATCCTTTTAATTCGATTAAACTTGATGAATAAACTAAAAGCATATCACCGCTAATGATGATATGCTTTTTTGTTATAATGATATTAATCAAGTTTGAGAACAGACATAAATGCTTCCTGCGGAACTTCAACACTTCCGACCTGACGCATACGCTTTTTACCCTCTTTTTGCTTTTCAAGCAGTTTTTTCTTTCTTGTTATATCACCGCCGTAACACTTTGCAAGAACATCCTTGCGCATTGCCTTAACAGTTTCGCGGGCTATGATTTTATTTCCTATAGCCGCCTGTATGGGAATTTCGAACAACTGTCTCGGAATAGTTTCCTTGAGCTTTTCTGCAATTCTTCTTCCTCTTGCATATGCTTTTGACTCATGAACAATAAAAGAAAGTGCATCGACTACATCGCCGTTAAGTAACATATCCAGCTTAACAAGGTCGGATTTTGTGTATCCCTTTAATTCATAATCAAAGGATGCATATCCTTTTGTTCTTGATTTTAACGCATCAAAGAAATCATATATAATCTCATTAAGCGGTAAATCATAATGCAGTATAACTCTTGTATCATCCATATATTGCATATTTTTGTATATTCCGCGTCTTTCCTGACAAAGCTCCATTATATTTCCTACAAATTGTGTCGGAAGCATTATGTCAGCGTTTACCATAGGTTCTTCCATATGCTCTATTTCTGACATTGGCGGTAGATTTGTGGGATTGGAAATATCTTCAACATCGCCGTTTGTTTTGTATATCTTATAGACAACGCTCGGTGCTGTTGTTACAAGGTCAAGATTGTATTCTCTTTCGAGTCTTTCCTGAATTATTTCCATATGCAGAAGTCCCAGAAATCCGCATCTGAAACCAAATCCCAACGCAACGGAAGTTTCGGGCTCAAATGATAACGCAGCATCATTAAGCTGCAGTTTTTCCAGTGCATCTCTGAGGTCTCCGTATTTTGCACCGTCTGCGGGATAAATTCCCGAAAAGACCATGGGATTAACTTTTTTGTATCCGGGCAGTGCTTCCTCAGCGGGTCTGTCTGCCAGGGTAACGGTATCCCCTACTCTTGCATCAGAAACAGTTTTTATCGAAGCGGCAATATATCCTACCTCACCCGCCTTTAACGACGGAGCAGTTATAGAACCAAGCGCGGAGAGATATCCCGTTTCGACAACATCAAAGGTTTTGCCTGTTGCCATAAACTTAATCTTATCACCGGGTTTTAATTCTCCGTCCATAACCCTCACATATACAATAACACCCTTATACGCATCATAATAAGAGTCAAATATAAGTGCCTTAAAAGGCTCAGAGGAATCTCCGTCGGGAGGCGGTACAAGTTCCACAATTTTTTCAAGAACATCTTCAATTCCCAAACCCTGTTTTGCAGAAATCAATGGTGCTTCCTGCGCATCTATTCCTATAATATCTTCAATTTCATTTTTTACAAAATCAGGTCTTGCGCTCGGCAGGTCAATTTTGTTGATTACAGGAACAATCTCAAGGTCATTATCAACAGCCAGATATGTGTTTGCAAGTGTCTGTGCCTCTATACCCTGTGATGCATCAACAACAAGCACAGCACCCTCACATGCGGCAAGACTTCTGGAAACCTCGTAGTTAAAGTCAACATGTCCCGGAGTATCAATAAGATTTAATATATACTCCTCGCCGTTTTTTGCCTTATATACAAGCTTTACGGCACGAGCTTTTATTGTTATACCCTTTTCCTTTTCCAGATCCA
>JAZREC010000216.1:0-1922 GCA_045660605.1 Clostridia bacterium | reverse complement strand
AGAGAGCTTCTGGAAAATATAGGTCTCAAATTTGATATTGTTGTCTGCGATACAGACGAGGATGTCATATCAAAGGATATAGATCCGAGCTTATATGTAAGAGAGCTGTCCTTTATAAAAGCAAGCTCTTCCGTAAGACTGTGTGCAAAAAACACCTTTGTAATAGGTGCAGATACGGTAGTTGTACATGAGGGAAAAATTCTCGGTAAACCCAAGGACCGTGATGATGCTTTCTGTATGCTCAGAAGCATGTCGGGAAAAACACACAGAGTATATACAGGCATAAGCATAATTGATACAAATGACATGCATGCTGTATCGGAATATGTAATGACAGAAGTTACCTTCCGTCAAATCAGCGACAAAGAAATCAATCATTATATAGACAATTTCAGCGTTATGGACAAAGCAGGTGCCTATGGCATACAGGAATATGCAGGTACATTTGCAGAAAGTATAAACGGAGACTATTTTAATATTGTCGGTTTGCCTGTGTGCAAGCTTATTACAATGATTTTAGGCGAATACGGGGAGGATTTGATATAATGGCAAAAAGAGATATAGGAATAGATTTGGGAACAGCTAATACCTTGGTTTATCTTAAATCCAAAGGTATAGTTGTCAATGAACCGAGTGTTGTTGCAATAAACAACGATACAGGAGAGGTTGTTGCAGTAGGTGAGCTTGCCAAACAGATGCTTGGCAGGACACCCGAAAACATTGTTGCCGTAAGACCTCTTAAGGATGGCGTTATTGCCGACTTTGATGTAACACAGGTAATGCTTAAGTTTTTCATAAACAAAGCATTGGAAAAATCGGGACTTACCCGACCGAGAGTTGTTATTTGTGTTCCCTCGGGAGTAACAGATGTCGAAAAAATGGCTATTGAGGAAGCTACAAATCAGGCGGGCGCAAGAGAAGTCTTTATGATAGAAGAGCCCATGGCAGCAGCCTTTGGAGCTATGCTTCCCGTTGAAGAAGCTACAGGCAGTATGATATGCGATATCGGAGGCGGTACAAGCGAGGTTGCAGTAATATCCCTCGGCGGTATCGTTACAAGCAGAACTCTTCGTATGGCAGGGGATACCATGAACGAAGCTATCGTAAACTATGTGCGAAGAATATACAATGTGCTCATAGGCGAGCCAACCGCAGAGAGAATAAAAATAGAAATTGGTTCAGCGTGTCCGCTTGAAATCAAGGAATCCACAGAGGTTAGCGGAAGAGATTTGTCAACAGGACTTCCAAAATACATTCAGATAACTTCCCTTGATGTTAGAGAAGCAATGAGCGAATGTATATCAGCCATTGTAGATGCAATAAAGCTGACACTCGAAAATACTCCTCCAGAGCTTTCAGCAGATATAATGGACAGAGGTATTGTCCTTACGGGAGGCGGTGCACTTATCCGCGGTCTTGATGCTCTTATAAGAAAGGAAACAGGAATGCCTGTTACAATAGCGGATAATCCATTGGTTAGCGTTGCATCGGGTGCAGGTCTTGTAATTAACGAGCTTGAGACTTTAAGGGGAGCATTGGAAAGATAGCAGTTGAAAGGAAAGTAAAATGTATTTTTTTCAAAAGAATAAATTTAAGATATTACTTATAGCCGCTACAGTTATCCTTATAGTGTGCATAATAGCAGGATTTTCCGCAAGGAAGAAAAGAGCATCGGCTGTTTCGGATGCTCTCGGAGGTGCAGCCGCGGCAGCACAGGGCGGCGTAACAGGTGTTTCTGACTCTGTAAGCGGATTTTTTGATTATCTTAGAAACATGAAAGGCTATGAAAAGGAAAATCAAAAGCTTCTGGAAAGAATAGCTACTCTAGAGGACAGAATAAGAAAAACAGACGATCTTAAGGAAGAAAATGAACGCCTCAGGAAGATGCTTGAGCTTAAAGAAAATGAGAAAAATTTTGCTAC
>JAZREC010000215.1:0-2129 GCA_045660605.1 Clostridia bacterium | reverse complement strand
AGTGATGACGGGGGTCGGCTGACCCCCTTTGTGTATCATAAGATTTCCGTTCTATACTGTATGCTTGTGTTCAAATTTGATTTCATATCCCAAAACATCCAAAATACTGCACAATGTTTTTAATGTCGGACTATTTTCTTTATTTTCAATCCTTGATATTACCTGTTGCTTATTTCCGCTTTTTTCTGCCAATTCTGTTTGAGATAAATTTGCCTCTTTTCTGATTCTCACAAGCTCAGCGAGTAATTTGTATTCATTCCTGCTTTCCTGCCATAAGCTATCAAATTCAGCATCGTTTTTTCTTTTTTCTATAATTTGCTCATTTACATTTATTTGTTTGAACGGCATAATAAAATCCTCCTTATATAATCGACTTTTTTAAGTGTTTTCCAAGTTCTTTTGCCCTTGATATGACAATATTTTTATCTGTTGTCTCTGTTTTATTCTTTTGCTTTCTACAGGCATGAAGCAAATAAACATCTTCATTTTCAATAGTTACATAAAAAATTCTGTTATGCTTATAAAAATATACTTCCCAGACCTTTCCCTGCCATGGTTTGATATTAAGTTCATGCATTCTATCCTCTTCAAAGGCTTGCAAGACCGAATATCCGTCAACCTGTTCTTCTTTGGAAAGTTTGTCAATATACTTTTTAATTAAATCTTTTCCATTTGCATTTTCATATGTGTGTACATTCATATTATGCTCTCCAAGACAAATTATATACAACTTATTTGTTGTATATAAATTGTACAACAAATAAGTTGTATTGTCAATGTTATTTATAATAAATATTTATATTTTTCTTGAAAAACAGCAGTTTTTCACAGCGGATAGGGGAAAGTGAAGAGGGGGATCGGCTCACCCCCCTCTTTATAAGTACATATTTATCTCAAATAATTACATGCCGCAAGTGCCGCAACTGCTCCGTCTGCGGCGGCGGTTGCAACCTGACGGATTTTCTTGGTACGGCAGTCTCCTGCAACAAAAATTCCGTCTGTATCGGTAATGCAATCCTCTCCCGATATTACATAGCCTGCACCATCAAGCGAAGTAATATCCGAAAATGCATCATTCTGAGGAAGAAGTCCTATTGCAACAAAAAGTCCGTCAAGCTTAATTTCGCTCTCGGTATCTGCACTCTTAAGCTTTACGCCCTCAAAGGTATCGCCGCCCAAAAGCTCTGTCACAACTACTCCCGTTATAACCTCAATATTATCTTTCTTTTCTATACTTTTCTGAAGTCTTTCTTCTCCTGTGAGGAAGTCAAGATTTTGCATTACATAAACCTTTTCGCTCGTTTCCGAAAGGAGCAGTGCTTCCTGCAGTGCGGAATTTCCTCCGCCGACAACACCTACTGTCTTGCCCTCATAGAAAGCTCCGTCGCAAACCGCACAAAAGGATATTCCCTCTCCTATAAAGTCTTCCTCCCTGGGAAGTCCAAGCAGGCGGTGTTTGGTGCCTGTTGCGATTATTACACATCTTCCGAGGAATTCTCCGTCGTCGCATACAACCTTATGTACTTCTTCACCCTTGATAATCTTCTCTGCTGTCATACACTCGATTTCTGCATCGAGTGCCATAGCCTGAGATATAAGCTGTTCTGCAAACTCGCTTCCCGTAACGCTCATAAATCCGGGGATATTCTCCACCTTGGGCGATGAGGTTATCTGTCCTCCAAAGGTCTCTTTTTCTATAACAAGAACCTTCTTGTTTGCTCGTCCTGCATAGATTGCGGCGGTCAGCCCCGCAGGGCCGCCGCCGATAATGATTATATCATAAATACTGTTCATCTGTATCACACCTTAAGTACCTTTTTGATATCAGAAACACCTGCATATTTACTTACCATGCCGTCCTTTGCTATAACAAGTGTAGGTGCCTGCTTGATATCGAGAGCCTCTGCGAGCTCCTTGTTCTCGTTTGCAAGAAGCTTTGTATAGCTTATACCCTCTTTGTCAAGAAGTGTGCATGCAATCTTACAGTTAGGGCATGTAGCGGTAGTAAAGATATAGTAGCCGTCAGCTATAACAGATTTTGTTTCTTCTGTCTTTGCACATTCCTGAGCTTCTTTCTTTATACCTGCGGTAAGCTTGGAATTGGCTATATCGTAAACCTTACGCTCCTT
>JAZREC010000214.1:0-4565 GCA_045660605.1 Clostridia bacterium | reverse complement strand
AACCATCTTTAACTGTAAGAACAGCATTGTAGCCTGTAACGATATCATTGAGAGTTATGTCTGCACCCTCAAATCTTAATGCAACACCTGTATTGATTATGTATCTGTATGAATCATTTTCGTTCTTTACTTTAATAACCTTGGAAGCATAGTCAATGTCTGCTACCTGACCATTATAATAGGTGTAAAGTGTTGTTTCTCTCAGCTTGTTCATAAGAAGCGCAGCCTGTGCTCTTGTAACATCTGTTGAGGGAGAAAATTTATTATTGCCGACACCGTTCATCATGCCGTTTTTTGTTACATATTCTACATATTTCTTCGCATATGCAGGGATATCGTCAGCATCTTCAAATTCTAGGGTTGTAATGAGATTTTTGCTTACTTCGCTTTCTGCATCAAGAGCTTTTGTAAGGAGAACAGCAATTTCATATCTCTTCATTCCTGAATTTGCATTTGTTTTATCAATATAGTCGCCAAGCTCGTCCTCTTTTATGATGTTTTTCATTAGAAGATAGCAAACCTCGTCACTGCCAAAGGTTAATTCATATTTATCAACCTTTTCGCCATACATTGTTTTTGCCGCTTCAAGAAATGCTTCGTTTTCGGGCGAGTTGATACCGAGTATTCTTGCGGTAAGAAGAAGTGCTTCAAGTTTTGTCACTGTATTGTCGGGTTTGAATGTTCCGTCGCTGTATCCGGTAATTATACCGAGATCAGCCATGTTTTCAATGGCTTCTACTGCCCAGCTGTGTGTGGAGCTGTTTACATCATTAAAGCTCTTTGCACCTGCAAAAGTAGGCATGGTCAATACTATGGCAATAGCCAATACCACTGATAAGAATTTGAATTTTTTCATTTTTTTACCCTCCTGTTTCAATTCAATTCTACGCTTAAAAACGGTATCGCATTTAAGCTTATATCTGCAATGTTGCCCGACTTCCATTCATGGTAAGCACAAGAGGCAACCATTGCTCCGTTATCCGTACAAAGTATAGGTGACGGATAATAGACTGTTTTTGAGCCCTTTCTGTTATTGAGTTCCTGTCTGAGTCTTGAGTTGGAAGCAACACCGCCTGCAAGGGCTATCTGACTGATGTTGTATTTATCTGCGGCGGCTAAGAGGTTGTCTATAAGCACCTCTACAACGCTTTTTTCAAAGCCTGCCGCAATATCCGCTTTGTTTATTGGTTCATTTTTTTGATTTGCGTTATGAATGTAATTTATTACACCTGTTTTTATTCCGCTAAAGCTAAAATCAAAATTGTCTTTCCCAAAGGTTACTTTCTTAAATGAAACTGCATTTTCATCGCCTTGCTTTGCCAATGCGTCTATTTTGGGGCCTCCGGGATAACCGAGTTCAAGAACTCTTGCAACCTTGTCAAATGCCTCCCCTGCCGCGTCGTCTCTTGTTTGACCGATTACCTTGTAGTCAGTATAATCATTAACAAGAATAATATGGCTGTGTCCGCCTGATGTTACAAGGCACATAAACGGAGGTTTGAGGTCGGGGTGTTCGATGTAGTTTGCACATATGTGTGCTCTTATATGATGGACAGGTATAAGCGGTTTGCCCAATGAATAAGCGATCGCCTTGGCAGCAGATACCCCTACAAGAAGTGCTCCGACAAGCCCCGGTGCATATGTAACTCCTATTGCGTCTATGTCGGAAAGGCTTTTTCCGCTTACATCAAGAGCTTCTTTGATAACTGTGTTAATTACTTCAAGATGTTTTCTTGATGCTATTTCTGGAACTACACCGCCGTATAATTTGTGTATATCTATTTGTGAAGAAATGATATTGGAAAGAACCCTTTTGCCATCCTCTACTACGGATGCAGATGTTTCATCACATGAGGATTCTATACCTAAAATCAATGACATATTATCACCGCCTAAATGTTAAGTGACATGAGTATTGCATCATCACACGGATTTTGATAGTAATTTTTTCGTATGCCGTCTGCGGAAAATCCGCAGGAGCTGTAAAGGGACACAGCACCGATATTTTGACTTCTTACTTCCAGCATAAGTTTTGTGTATCCTGCTTCTTTGAGAAGTCTTACAAGCTGACCAATTATTAACCTTGCAGCACCATTTCTGCGATATGAATGTTTAACCGCAATTCTGTTAAGCTCTGCCTCATCCAGTACAGTGGATACATTTGCATATCCTACGGTCTTATTGTCATCATAGCACAGAATATATATGCTGCCGGGGTTTTTTATATCGTTTTGTATAAGCTCAAATGACCAGAATTCATCAGGGAAACACTCTTTTTCAATACGATATATTTCCTCTGCATATTCTGTCTTCTGAGACACATCTATTACTCTATACATAATATGGTTTCCAATGCCTTTTTTATTGCAAGACAGCAGTTGTTGTATTCTTCCTGCGACTTGCCGAACGGGTCATCAATATCGGCATCTCTGGCATATGCCTTTTCGTTTAAGGTAAAGATTTTGTCTTTGTATTTTGGCAGTGCACTGCGGATAGCCATTTTATGAGATGCTGTCATTGTCAGAACAAGATCACTACCGGCGATATCTTTTTCTTCCAGTTGTGTTGCCATATGTTCAAAGTTATCTATACCAAGTGTTTTTAATGCTTCGGTTGACTTTTGATTAATTTTCTGCGGCATAAAGACACTAAGGCCTCTTGAAACCGATGAACCGTCTATGTTATTTTGAATACATAAATTGTTATATATAGCCTCTGCCATAGGGCTTCTGCATGTGTTGCCTGTGCATACAAATAGTATTTTCATATGTTTACACCCTTGTTATTTTGTTTCCTGCCGATTTATAAAGTCTGTTGCGTACTGCAACACCAATTCCGTCTTCTTCAATGAATTCTGCATATATGACAGATACCTTATATTCATCAAAAACCCTCAGGTTGTAAAAAAGACTTGATGCATATTCTGACATTGTATTTCCTGCTGACAAAACACATTTTGCATTGTCATAATCACCGCCCTTGTATGTAAGGACACCGGCATTTATATTTGTTTCCAGTCTGGATAATATATATTTTCGTATATTGTCCTTATTACCGCATACAACCTCAACCTCTGCCTTGGGAGAATAGTGCTTGTACTTCATCCCCGGGCATTTTGGTTTATCTGTAGGCTCAGTAAGTGAAATATCATAAACTGCTGACGGTATGACCTCTTTAATCATTTCAAGAGTTATTGCTCCGGGTCTTAAAATAGTGGGTATGTCTGATGTTAAATCAATAACTGTGGATTCAAGACCGATTTCGGAATCGGAAGATGTGATAATATAATCAATTCTTCCGTCTAGGTCAGAGATAACATGATTTGCATTTGTCGGACTTGGACTTCCCGAAAGATTTGCAGAGGGTGCGGCGATGAATTTACCGCTTTTTGAAATCAGCTCTCTGGCTACTTTATCGGATGGACATCGTATTGCAACGGTGTCCAGACCGCCCGTAACTCTGAACGGTACTGTTTCCTTTTTGGGAAAGATGATTGTAAGAGGACCCGGCCAGAACTTGTCCATAAGAAGCGATGCGTTCCTGGAAACCGTCTTTGCAAGATAATTTACATCATCTTTTTTTGCGATGTGAATAATAAGCGGATTGTCGCTTGGTCTGCCCTTAGCTTTGTAAATTTTGTCAATTGCCAGTTCATTCATGGCATCTGCACCAAGTCCGTAAACGGTTTCGGTCGGAAATGCAACCGTACCGCCGTCTGCAAGGCACTTGGCAGCTATATCCAAATTATCGCAGTTTATAATCTTTGTCATATTATGCTTCGCTCACTTTCAGCTTTTCGCTTTGGTCGGTAGTAATCAAAGCATCAATTATTTCGTCCAAATCGCCATTTAATATGGAATCAAGGCGGTGAAGTGTAAGACCTATTCTGTGGTCTGTAACTCTGCCCTGAGGATAATTGTAGGTTCTTATTCTTTCGCTGCGGTCCCCTGTTCCGACCTGGCTTTTTCTCTCGGCACTTATTGCATCGTTTTGCTGTTGGATAAATATATCATATACTCTCGAACGAAGTATCTTCATTGCTTTATCCTTGTTTTTGTGCTGAGATTTTTCGTCCTGACAAGAAACAACAACACCTGTCGGTATATGTGTAATTCTTACCGCAGAGTCCGTTGTGTTAACACACTGTCCTCCCGGACCGCCTGCTCTGAAAACATCTATTCGGAGGTCGTTCTGGTTAATTTCTACCTCTACCTCTTCCACTTCGGGAAGAACAGCAACAGTAACTGTAGATGTATGTATTCTTCCTCCTGATTCTGTAGAGGGTATTCTCTGTACGCGGTGTACACCGCTTTCGAATTTGAGTCTGCTGTACGCCTTATCGCCGTTTATGGCAAAGGAGACTTCCTTGTAACCGCCGATATCTGTCGGACTTTCACTGAGCATTTCTACCTTCCAGCGCTGTGTTTCTGCATACATTGAGTACATTCTCAAAAGGTCAGAAGCAAAAAGAGCCGCCTCATCTCCGCCTGCCCCTCCACGGATTTCTACGATAACATTTTTGTCGTCATTGGGGTCTTTGGGCAGAAGAAGAATTTTTAATTCTT
>JAZREC010000213.1:0-2036 GCA_045660605.1 Clostridia bacterium | reverse complement strand
CCCCACCACTCTTTGCGAGCTTTTCCTTACCGAAGTATTCAAAAAAGGCTCCATAGACGATCTGGATCAGGAAATAATCTTTACCATACAGAAGTTCTTTGAGAACAACCTCAATGTTTCCGAAACCTCCAGACAGCTCTATGTACACAGAAACACACTTGTGTACAGACTTGATAAAATCCAGAAGATTACAGGTCTTGACCTGAGAGTATTTGACCAGGCTATTATATTTAAGGTTGCCATGATGGTTAACAAATACTTAAGGTCCAATACCATGAAACTCTAGTTCTTTTACCTTTGTAACACAGGAGGAAAAAATGATTCGTTTTGAAAATGTTTCAAAAGTATACGACAACGGTTTTCCTGCACTTAATGATATATCCTTTACCATAGGCAAGGGTGAATTTGTATTTCTTGTGGGCAGCAGTGCCGCAGGTAAGTCAACCATTATAAAGCTTATTATGAAGGAGGAGGACGCAACAGAAGGCTCCATCGTTATCAATGGGATTGATGTATGCGATCTCCGCAGAAAAGAAGTCCCCTACTTCCGCCGTACAATAGGCGTTGTATTTCAGGATTACAGACTTCTGCCAAACAAAACCGTTCAGGAAAATGTGGCATACGCCATGGAAATAATAGGTGCATCGGGCAAGGAAATCCGAAAAAATGTACCCAATGTGCTTTCTATGGTAGGTCTTGCACACAAAGCAAAGATGTATCCGAGGCAGCTCTCGGGCGGTGAACAGCAAAGAGTTGCCATTGCCAGAGCAATCGTAAATAACCCTGTTGTTCTTATAGCGGACGAGCCTACAGGAAACCCCGACCCCGAAACAGCACAGGAAATCATGGATATTCTTGAGGATATCAACCGCAGGGGTACAACCGTAGTAATGGCTACCCACGCCGAAAACATCGTAAACAAGATGCAAAAGCGTGTTATAGTTGTAGAAAAGGGTACTATTACCCGAGACGAAGAAAAAGGTGGTTACGCAAATGTTTAGAAGATTACGAAGAGCTGTTGCGGAAGCCTTTTCAGGTATGATAAAAAACGGTCTTATGACCGTGGCATCCGTAGTAGTTGTTACCTCATGTCTTATAATGCTCGGTGTTTTTCTTGTAGTAACGCTCAATGTCAACAGCATGAGCGATGACATTGCCGATTCCTGTCAGGTAAAGGTATATGTAACACGCGAGGCACAGGACGGGGGTATGCTCGAATCCATAGAAGACCAGATTAAAAAAATCTCATACACAAAAGAAGTAACATACGAAAACGGTGTGGCGGCATTTAAGAGAATTAAGGGACAGATGGACGAAAGCGAGCTTGCATCGTTTGAGGGTCTGCCCGATGACCTTCTGCCCGATGCCTTTAATGTTACTGTAGACGACATATCCAACACAGCAAAAATAACAAAAATTCTCAAGGAAATCGAAGGCGTGGAAAAGGTTGACAGCGGAGACGATGTGGTATCCATGATTAACACAATCAGAAACGCAGTCAAGAAGATATCCTTCTGGATTATAATTGCGTTTATGCTCATAAGCATATTTATAATTTCCAACACAGTAAAGCTCACACTTCACAACCGCAGAAAAGAAATCAACATAATGAAGTATGTAGGTGCTACCGACTCCTATATCCGCGGGCCGTTTATTATTGAGGGTATGCTTGTAGGTATAATATCCGCTTGTATTGCCTTTGGTATAACACATTCGGTTTACGGAGCTCTCACAGGTGCCGTTACAGGCGATAATTCCATAGTCAAGTTCATAAAGCTACTAAGCTTTAATGACATATGGCAGATTTTTGCCATCTCCTATGCCGCTCTCGGCATAGTAATCGGTTCACTCGGAAGTGCCTTTTCCATAAGAAAATATCTAAAGGTATAAACCCGTTTCAGTAGTGTGACAGGATTCGAACCCTCAATGCCCGACATCTGAAAATTTTAAAAGCTTTCAGTTTGTCGGTTTTGACGGGCGTCAGCCCGCCTGCAACCTGCCGCACTAAAATCTTAATAAAATTTTCAAGATGGCAG
>JAZREC010000212.1:0-7322 GCA_045660605.1 Clostridia bacterium | reverse complement strand
AAGGATATGAAAGAAGACGATATACCTGCCTTAAGGGAGCTTCTGGGAAGGGATAAGGTTGTGGCCCTTGGCGAAATAGGTCTTGACTACTATTATGACAATTCCGAAAGGGATGTTCAGAGAGAGTGGTTTGCCCGTCAGCTTGACCTGGCAAAGGAGACCGATATGCCAGTTGTCATACACAGCCGTGATGCCATGAATGACACAATAAATATACTCAAAGAGTACGGAAACGGCGACGGCATAATCCATTGTTATTCGGGAAGCAAAGAGAGTGCAAGGATACTTCTTGATATGGGATATTATATTTCGTTTGCAGGCCCCGTCACATTCAAAAATGCCTCATCGCTTCTTGAGGTTGCAACATATGTCCCCGATGACAGAATTTTAATCGAAACCGACAGCCCCTACCTTGCACCCGTACCATACAGGGGCAAGAGAAATTGCCCTCTCTATGCAGAGGAGGTAGCGAGGAAGCTTTCTGAGCTTAGGGGTGTGGATTTTGACAAAATAGCAGAGATTACACTTAATAATGCAAAAAAAGTATACAGAATAGAATAAAAATGTTGATAAATAAGTAAATATGTGGTAAAATGAATTCATCAAAGATGAATTCAGCGATATAAATCTCTTGCGAGATTTTTGATATGTGCTATCGCACTCGATATGCCTTACGGCTCGATATGTTGCTGACGCAACGAGATTTATATCATTTCGAGTTTTGAGTGAAACGAAAAACATATCGAATTTACGCAGTAAATATATCGAGCAATCAAAGATTGCATATCGAAAAAATAGTGGCATCTAAAACGTTAATATGAAAAAGTACAGAGCAGAGATTGCGCGTCTAAGTGTCAGGGAATGGGAGTAGAGTCCTTGAACGAAACTCTAGCCATCGGATAGTTCTCCAATGGCTAAGCACACGGGAATCGAACCCCGTATGCCTTAAATTTTTAAAGTTTGCACTAAATTTTATGCATTTAAGGTCGAAGAGTTTTAAGATAGACAATTTTGTGGCAAGACAAATAAAATCTTGAAGGGAATACTTTCGTATTTTCAAGAGATTTTATGCAGTACTTACCGAAATTGTCATCTTAAAACCATGCTGGGTTCGACTTCCGTGTGCTTAAGAGTGCGATGCAGTCTTTCATCCGCTGATACATTATATTCGCTGTTGGATAATGCTGTTGTACATATGTATGACAGCATTTATTTTTTTGGGAGGTTTTGTTATGAAAATCAAAAAACTCACAGTTTCGGAGCTTTGCAAGATTGCTATGCTTGTAGCAATTACGGTTATGCTCTCTTACATATCGGGATACCTTCGTATCGGACCTGTTTCAAAGTTTAATATAAGCTTTATTTCGGTATATGTGGCAGGCGCTGCGTTCGGACCAGTTATAGCAGGTCTTGTGGCGGCTATGGCAGATGTGGTGTCCTTTGTTGCCAATCCAACAGGACCCTTTATGCCTGTGTTTACTCTTCTGGAGTTTGCAGGCGGTTTCCTCTTTGGGCTCGTGCTTTATCATAAGGACGAAGAAAATAGATTGGGTGCACTTTTTATTGCAAGGGTTGTGCTCTGCGTAGCACTTCAGTACCTTGTAAATATAATAAGAACCTATTTGCTTTCGCAGATGTACTATGACGGAAAATTCTGGTTTACCTTTGTGTCGAGAATACCGTCTACATCAATTATGGCAGGGGTAAAGATTTTTGCTATAATAATTATAGAGCCTTTTATGAAAACAATACTAAAGATGATAAGGAAGTAAAGGTATTGTTACATCCCCTTGTGTTTCTTTTTGTCTGCTTTTTGGGCAGGCGACAGAAAATGCAAAGGGGACTTTTTATTATTCACTTGAAAATAACCCTTTACTGTGATAAAATCTATTATATAACGGAGGCGATTTTGACATGGCAAAAAAACAATTCAAAACAGAATCAAAAAAACTTTTGGACATGATGGTAAACTCCATCTATACACACAAGGAAATATTTTTGAGAGAGCTTATATCCAATGCAAGCGATGCAATAGACAAGCTCTATTTCCGTTCGCTTACGGACTCTTCTGTTACTCTCAAAAAGGGAGATTTCGAAATCCGCATTACTGCCGATAAGGAGAAGAGAACCCTTACCATATCAGACAACGGATGCGGTATGACCAAAGACGAGCTTGAAAATAACCTCGGAACTATTGCAAAAAGCGGTTCCTTTGACTTCAAAAACTCTCAGGAGGAAGGCAAGGGTGAAGTAGATATAATCGGTCAGTTCGGTGTGGGATTTTATTCTGCATTTATGGTTGCAGACAAGATTTCTGCTGTAAGCCGTGCCTATGGTTCCGATGAGGCATATCTTTGGGAGTCCGAGGGTGCCGACGGCTACACAATCACCGAGTGCACCAAGGATAATGCAGGCACAACCATAACCTTAAGCATCAAGGAGGACACCGAGGAAGAAAAGTACAGCGATTTCCTCGAGAGCTTCCGCATAAGCTCACTTGTTAAAAAATACAGCGACTATATCCGCTATCCCATAAAGATGCTGGTGGAAAGACAGGAGAAAAAAGAAGAAGAATACGAGACCGTTACAGAGGACAGCACATTAAACAGTATGATTCCCGTCTGGAAGAAATCACAGTCTCAGGTTACAGAAGAAGAGCTTAATTCCTTCTATCAGGATAAGTTCTTTGATTTTGAAGCACCGCTTCGTGTTATCCGTCAGAAGGCGGAGGGCGTATCGAACTTTGAGGCACTTATGTTCATTCCGGGCAGAGCACCCTTTGATTACTACAGCCGTGATTTTGAAAAAGGACTTCAGCTCTATTCAAGCGGTGTGCTTATTATGGATAAGTGCAAGGACCTTCTTCCCGATTACTTCAGCTTTGTAAGAGGTCTTGTAGACAGTGCGGATTTGTCTCTTAATATTTCAAGAGAGATGCTTCAACATGACCGTCAGCTCCGCTCAATAGCAAAGGCAGTGGAAAAGAAAATTGCCTCCGAGCTAAGCAAGATGCTTAATTCAGACAGAGAAAAGTACGAGAAGTTTTTTGATTCCTTCGGTGCACAGCTCAAGTGGGGAATATACAGCGACTACGGTATGCACAAGGATGTTCTTAAGGATCTCATTCTCTTTAAGTCATCTCTTGAGGAAAGTTACGCTACAATCAAGGAATATGTGAGCCGTATGAAAGACGGACAGAACAAAATCTACTACGCTTCGGGAGACAGCATAAATCAAATAGCTCTTCTTCCTCAGGTTGAAGCAGTAAAAAGCCATGGCTTTGAGGTTCTTTACCTTACCGATGATGTGGACGAATTTGCTCTTGGCGTGCTAAGGGAATATGACGGCAAGGAGTTTTCCAATGTACTCAGCGACAGTCTCGACCTCACAACCGACGAGGAAAAGGAAACTCTAAAGAAAGCAAACGAAGACAGCAAATCTGTGCTCGACTTTGTAAAGGAAAGCATAGGCGATAGCGTTCATTCTGTTCGCTTTACCACATCACTCGAGAGCCATGCGGCATGTCTTTCCAGTGAGGGAGCACTCTCACTCGGCATGGAAAAGGCACTAAACAGAATGCCCGGTATGGAACAGAATATCAAGGCAGAGCTTGTTTTGGAAATTAACTTGAACCACCCCATCGCAGAGAAGATAAAAGCTCTCTTTGATGAGGATAAGGATAAGCTTTCCACATACAGCAAAATCCTCTATTCGCATGCAAGACTTGTAAGCGGTCTCGAAATCGAAAACCCCGCAGAAACAATGAACCTTGTTACAGGTCTTATGGTAGAATGATTTCATCGAAGATGAAATCGTCGATATGAATTCTTGACAGAATTCTCGATATGTCAAAAATGACTCGATATGTGCTCTGCACTCGATATGTCGCTGACGCGACAAGAATTCATATCATATCGAGTTTTGAGTGAAACGAAAAACATATCGATTTTGTGTAAACAAAAATATCGAGCAAACTTTAGTTTGCATATCGACAAAACACAGAAGTTTAATTTATGAACTAATTAAGGAAGTAAGCCGTTAAAAAGCTTGCAGTTATGGTTGAATAATATGAAATGGCAGAATTTACGAGAAGAAGAATTTCAAAAAGCAATAGAAGACTCCTGCGGAGTATGTGTTATCCCCATAGGGTGTATGGAAAAGCATGGTCAGCATCTTCCTGTGGGGACGGATTCCATTCTTGCGGAGGAAATAGCCCTCAGGGCATCGGAGAGGGAGAGCGTGTGCGTATTCCCGACTCTGCATTTTGGCGAAAAGACAGGTGCAGGGGAATTTAAGGGCACAATAATGCTTTCCGACAGCTTAAGACAAATGCTTCTTACTGAGCTTTGTGACGAAATCCACCGAAACGGCTTTGACAAAATCCTTATATTCAACGGCCACGGCGGAAATCAGTCCATGATAAATCAGTTTTCCCGAAGCACGCTTATGTCGGACAGGGGTTATATGGTTTTTGACTATTCACCCGGGGCGGACTTTCCGCTCCCCAACAAAATCCTTTCGGGAAATTACGGCAAGCTCACGAGTGAGGACAGAGAGACCCTCAAGGCATATACAGAGGCAAAAAAGCGTTACGGACATGCCTGCTTTATAGAAACAGGCTGGATATATGCTGCAGACCCCTCTCTTGTCCGTCTTGACAAAGCAGGTCAGGAGAGCGGAAGCTCTACACACCGCTTTGATGATTTTGCAAAGCTCAAAATTAACTCACCATTTGCGTGGATGGCAAACTATCCCAATTCCTACGCGGGAGATATGCACGAGGGAATGTCAGATACGATAGCCTCGGCGATGATGGAATATTCCGTATCCAAGGCGGCAGAGGTGTTTAAATTCCTTAAAGAAGAGACAATTTCAAGAGAGTATTATGAGGAATGGAGAAGTAAAATATGAATTTCGGCGGATTTCAAAAATTAACCCTGCTGGACTTTCCCGGCAAGGTCGCATGTATTCTCTTTACCAAGGGATGTAACTTCTTTTGCCCCTATTGCCACAATTCACAGCTTATAGATAATAGCCCCAAGGATAATATAGAGGAAGAAGAGATTCTGTCTTTCCTTAAGAAAAGACAGGGAATTCTCGAGGGAGTATGTATCTCGGGAGGAGAACCGCTTCTTCACGACGGAATTTCGGCTTTTTTGGAAAAGGTCAAAGAAATGGGCTATGCCGTAAAGCTTGACACCAATGGCACATTTCCAATGAGACTTAAGGAGCTTTGCCAAAAAGGACTTGTGGATTATGTTGCCATGGATATAAAGAATTCATTTAGTAAATACCCCCTTACCGCAGGCAGAGATGTAAATATAGATGATATTAAAGAAAGTATAGAATTTCTTCTTTCGGGAAGCGTAGACTACGAATTTCGCACAACTCTTGCGCGCGGTCTTCATACATCTTCGGATATGCACGAAATAGGAAAGATGATCAAAGGTGCAAAAAGATATTTTCTTCAAAACTTTCTCCTTACGGAAAATGTTCCCGACAAGAGCCTTACGCCCTTAGATGATGAGCAAATACAGGAAATAGCTGAGATTTGCCGTCTTTATGTAGAGGACACAAGCGTAAGAGGTGTTTGATTACAGTTGTGTTACATTTTAAAAAAACACAATATATTGTGTTTTTACTATTGACAACATACGATATATGTGATACAATGAGGCTACTTCACAATCAGAAAAAGGAGAGAATACTATGTATAATGTTGTAAAAAGAGACGGGAAGCTCGCTTCTTTTGATATAAAAAAGATAAGCACAGCCATTTCCCAGGCCTTTGATGCTTGCAGTAGACAATATAACGATGACATTATAGATTTCCTTGCCTTAAAGGTAACAGCAGAATTTGAACCTCAGATTGAGGATAAGAAAATTGAAGTAGAAAAGATTCAGGACAGCGTTGAATCCGTACTTATCAAGGCAGGCTATGACGATGTTGCAAAGGCATACATCATCTACCGCCGTCAGAGAGAAAAAATCCGTAACATCAATGCCACAATGGTAGACTACAAGGCTATTGTAGACAACTACCTTGATATAAGCGACTGGCGTGTTAAGGAGAATTCTACAGTAACATATTCCGTAGGCGGACTTATCTTAAGTAACTCCGGTGCGATTACAGCAAACTACTGGCTGTCCGAAATATATGATGACGAAATCGGCAATGCACACCGCAATGCAGATATCCATCTTCACGACCTTTCCATGCTTACAGGCTACTGTGCAGGATGGTCTCTCAAACAGCTTATTCAGGAAGGTCGCGGCGGTGTACCGGGTAAGATAACCTCTGCACCTGCAAGCCACCTTGCAACACTCTGTAACCAGATGGTTAACTTCCTTGGCATTATGCAGAACGAATGGGCGGGAGCACAGGCATTCTCTTCCTTTGACACATATCTCGCTCCGTTTGTAAAGGTGGATAACCTCAGCTATGAGCAGACAAAGAAGTGCATAGAATCCTTTATATACGGCGTAAACACACCCAGCCGTTGGGGTACACAGGCACCGTTCTCAAACATAACTCTTGACTGGGTTGTTCCTCACGACCTTGCTGAGCTTAACTGTATTGTAGGCGGCAAGGAGCTTGACTTCAAGTATAAGGACTGCCAGAAGGAAATGGATATGATAAACAAGGCGTTTATCGAAATTATGATAGACGGAGATGCTAACGGAAGAGGCTTCCAGTATCCTATCCCCACATATTCAATCACAAGAAACTTCGACTGGTCCGATACAGAAAACAACCGTCTCCTTTTTGAAATGACATCAAAGTACGGCACACCGTACTTCTCAAACTATATCAACAGCGATATGGAGCCCAGCGATGTACGAAGCATGTGCTGCCGTCTCCGTCTTGACCTCCGTGAACTCAGAAAGAAGTCGGGCGGTTTCTTCGGAAGCGGAGAATCCACAGGTTCTGTCGGCGTTGTTACAATCAACATGCCCAGAATTGCTTACCTTGCAGAAGATGAAGCAGACTTCTACAAGAATCTCGATCATATGATGGATATCGCTGCCCGTTCACTTAAGGTTAAGAGAACAGTTATCAGCAAGCTCTTGGATGCAGGTCTCTATCCCTATACAAAGAGATAGCTCGGAAGCTTTGACAAGCACTTCTCAACAATCGGACTTGTTGGTATGAACGAAGCGTCTCTTAATGCTAAGTGGATTAAGGCAGACCTTACAAATGAAAAGGCCCAGCAGTTTACAAAGGAAGTATTAAATCATATGCGTGACCGCCTCTCCGACTATCAGGACCAGTACGGCGACCTTTATAACCTCGAAGCTAGACCTGCAGAGTCCACAGCTTT
>JAZREC010000211.1:0-3201 GCA_045660605.1 Clostridia bacterium | reverse complement strand
AATCTGCAGAATATAGAAGTCTGCCACCGTCATTTCAAGCTGATATTGTGCCTGCACTATGTACTTGAAAGGTATCTGTCTTGTACTGAACTTTTGCGGAAGCATTGATTTTTGCTCACATACAAATCTTTCGCCTATTGTCGGATGCCCTTTGCCGTAGCTAAATGCTTCATAGCTATCAACTTCTTCTGCAAATCCCGATATATCAAGGCTTGCAACAAGCCTGTCATTGACATACACTTCCCCGGGTCTCAGCTTCTTTTTGCGGTTCTTTTGAAGAACATACACACCGTATGGCTCTACTGCATGGCCGTATTCAGCATATTCGGGCGGAAGAGCTTCTTTCTTGTATACTCCGTCATTTATAATCTTGTGATACAGTGCCCAGGTTGTAGTAAAAGGCTCCTCGTTCTTAAAGTCCTCTGCATTGATACCACAGTTTTGAAGCTCTTCGTCCGAAGCATAATATCTTACAATGTCATATACCTCGCTACCGCCTATTCTTGTAGACCTTGCCTTTTCCCATGCAAGTGTTCCCTGCTTAAGCTTTGTTTTTTTCATCGAAGTAACCTCCTATTTCCGCCCACTTTGCTTTTGACCTCTGCAGAGCAACAAGACTTGCATACTCATCATTGATTATGTCCTGTCTGCTGTCACCCTTTGCTATGCGTTCCTTTATCTCTATGAACTTGTCCTCTGCAAGCTTGGGATTTGCTCTGAACAAATCATATGTTTCTAACGCATCTGCTTTCTGATCTTCTGTAAGCTTATACAAATTCACATCGGGAATATTTTCTTTCATAGGTACCACGATTTCATCTTCTACAACGGGAATATCCTCTATATTCTCCTGCTCAAATGCATAAATAGCTTCCTCAAGCTCTGGAAGAACTTCCTTTACTCTCTTGAGTGCTCTGCGGATGATTGTCTTGTTTACCATCTCGCCCGTCCACTTACTCCAAAAACTGTCAGGATTTATTTCATTGGTTATGACCTTCCGCTTCTTTTTGCCCCATTTGGGATCTGCGTATTCCTCCCATTTGGATTTATAAAATCCCTGCTCACTCGCAGCTGCTACGGTAAGGATTTCGTCCAGGCTCATTTCACATACCGTCATTACTACTCTTTTGTTCTTCTGAACATCGTGAATATCAAGACGGCATATGAATTTGGAAAAGTATCTGTCGAGCATTCTTTTCGCAGTGACCTCCCTGTCGGGAGCTATCCTTTTGTCTTCCAGGTTGTAAATTATGTCGCCGTCATAAAAATTCTCTTTGAAGTATGTAGTGTCCGCATCGGGTACAGGTACCGCCACTATGGTATCTGTTATTCTGTATCCTTTTCTTGCGGCAGCTCTTAGAAAGGCTTCTACCCTTGCACTTGGAACGATGGCATTTCCTCGCTTGATGAAGTCAATCTTGTCATAATCCTCAGGCATAACTCCACCCTGCCAAAGAGTCTGCAGACCCGACATCAAAGTGTTTGCCGCATTTAATGCATCCTGCTCTGTTTTAATATTAAGTGTTTTAAGTCCCTCTATAACCTTAACGGCAAAGGGAACACATTTAGTTTTAAGACCTATTTCCCTGTTGATTGATTTAAGGCACTCATCCGGACTTTGAACAAGTTGGTTATATACTGTTAATTTACTCATATTATTGTCCTCTCTTCCTCGCAATCAGTCATTTTGATTCCGCGACATATTATCGCAAAATCTATTGCACAGTCTTTATCGCAGAAGTAATTATCTTCATTGTCTTTATAAAAGTAATACTCCTTGTTTATATCATGTCCACATAGTGCACATTCGCATAATACTTCACTCATTGTCGGGCACCTCAATCCCCAGTATCTTTTTAAGCACATTATAGTCTCCGTAGCCGTCTTTTTCGCTCACTATAATGCTTTCAATAATAGAAAGTCTTTCTTCCTTAGCAATAAGCTCCTCGTATCTGCAGGAAGGTATGCTTACTTCCGTGAATGTTTTGTCCATTTCATTTTCCTCCATTTTTTATATTAGTACTTGATTATTTCTTGTATTTCTGTTACAATAAATATGGTCTTTAGTCTCGACTGCTTTGGCGGTCGGGGCTTTTTTTATTTAACATATATCGGTACATATATCACCTCGCCGGGATACACAATCACACTGTCCATGTCGTTGATTTTCTTTATTATATGTACTGTCTCCCTTACATCTCTGTCATTTCCTGTGTATTCATCCGCTATGGTCCATAAGGTGTCGCCCTCATGTATTGATATCTCTTCAACCTCGTAGCTGTTCCCGGAGCAAGCGAATCCCAATAAGAACGCTATCATTACCAGTATCGCTACCACCGTGCAAAACCTCTCTGGGCTTACTATTCTTAACCTCATAATCCTTTACCTCCGCTTTCGTATTTTTGTTTCTGCAATCGCAGTGTTCACCGCAGTCAATGTTTGCTCTGCAGTATGGGCATGTCCAGTAACTCATGTTTTTGACCTCCTATGACAGCCATCGGGCAAGAGCCACAGAACCGACATAATATCTTCTTCCTATCTTCTTTGTCGGAAACTTCTTATCGTCTCTGAGTGTCCGCCAATCCGCACCAACGAATACCGCTGCCGACAAAAGCGGTACAAGAGCTACCCTTCCAAATTCGGCATATATTCTTTCGAGATTAGCTTCGTAAATATTTGCATCCATATTTGTTACCTCCTAAATATTTTTGTTAGAATCTGCCATACAACCTTGCTTACGTTTTGCTGTATCTCATCAAGCGAAGGCGGAGTAAGACCTGCCTTTGATATCCACTTGATGAGTGCTACGGTAGCAATGTACCACTTGATACTCTGAACGGCTAATACAATAACCGCTGCTAATAATGCTGAACAAATAAAATAAATCATTTTTGACCTCCGATTTCGTTAACTAATAATTTCCTCATAGGCTATGTCTGTAACTTTTAATATGAGTACCAACTCATTTGCACTTAATGTCCTTTTCAGTGCCATTGACCTCCTAAGCAATTCATATCGTATGCCACTTTTCTTTGCGACTTGATACATACTGATATGGTGTTTTTTCAGTACACTTTTTACTCTTTTTTCAATCTCATATGAATTATTAAGATCACTTGTTGTTTTCATATTATTCTTATCACCGCTTTCTTTTGTTTCCTTGAATTTTGCATTAGCGTATGATATACTATTAGAAGTCTA
>JAZREC010000210.1:0-4724 GCA_045660605.1 Clostridia bacterium | reverse complement strand
TTGTAAGTATAGCAAAGAGATATGTAGGCAGAGGAATGCTCTTTTTGGATTTGATACAGGAGGGCAATCTCGGTCTTATTAAGGCTGTAGAAAAATTCGATTATACCAAGGGCTACAAATTCAGTACCTATGCAACATGGTGGATAAGACAGGCTATTACAAGAGCCATAGCAGACCAGGCAAGAACCATAAGAATACCTGTTCATATGGTAGAGACAATAAATAAGCTCATAAGGGTTTCCAGACAGCTTCTTCAGGAGCTTGGAAGAGAGCCTCATGTTGATGAAATTGCAAAGGAAATGAACATGAGCAAGGAGAGGGTCCGCGAGATTATGAAGATTGCACAGGAGCCTGTTTCTCTTGAGACACCCATAGGCGAGGAAGAGGACAGTATTCTCGGAGACTTTATACCCGACAGCGACGCTCCCGCACCATCTGAAATGGCGGCATATACACTTCTTAAGGAACAGCTTATATCTGTTCTCGACACCCTTACACCAAGGGAGGCGAAGGTACTCAAGCTTCGCTTTGGATTAGACGATGGAAGAAACCGCACATTGGAGGAAGTCGGCAAGGAATTCAATGTAACCAGAGAGCGCATAAGACAGATAGAAGCGAAGGCACTGAGAAAGCTCAGACACCCGAGCCGAAGCAAGAAGCTAAAGGATTATCTCGAATAATATGCTTTTTGAAAAGTTAGAAAAGACGGCAATTCTGATTTTGGCAATAACTGTAATGACTGCTGTGGGTATGCGTATACACAAGGACTACTTCAAGGTTCCGATTGTATATGAGGGAGAAAATATCCCCAAGGAGACCTTTAGTGTGGAAATAACAGGTGAGGTAGAAAACCCGGGTAAATATGCAGTTGCCAAGGGTGCCAGAATATGCGATGTTATATACAGCGCAGGCGGAATTACACCGCGTGCGGATATAGAGAACACAGACCTCGATGCTGTGGTAATTGCCGATACAAGCATCAATATACCAAGCCTTTATTCTGACGGTGAGCTTTTGTCAATACCTGCAATAAATATAAATACGGCAGATGTTGATACGCTTATGCTCATACCGGGCATAGGCGAGGTAACGGCACAGAGAATAGTTGACTGGCGAAAAATTAACGGCTCTTTCGAAAGCATATCCGAGATTACAAAGGTAGAGGGTATAGGAGAAAAGAAGTTTGCCGAAATAAAGAATTATATTATAACCGAGGAAATATCACGGTAAAAAGGACGGATTAAAGATATGAAAATTTTGATTGTTGATGACGAAAAGCTTCTTGTAAAAGGTATGAAGTTTAACTTTGAACAAGACGGCTATACAGTAGAAACCGCATATGACGGAGAGGAAGCACTTAAGCTTGCGCATGACAAAAATCTGGACATCATCATACTTGACCTTATGCTTCCCAAGATAGACGGACTTTCTGTCTGCCAGAAGATAAGGGAATTTTCAAGTATTCCTATAATTATGGTTACAGCAAAGACCGAGGACATGGATAAGATTATGGGACTCGAATACGGTGCAGATGATTACATAACAAAGCCGTTTAATATACTCGAGCTCAAGGCAAGGGTTAAGGCTATAATGAGAAGAATAACACCCGTTGCCAAGGAGGGAGACCGCTCAAAAATCAAGATGGGAACCGTAGAGCTTGATTACAATCAGAGAACAGTTACCATTGAAGATAAGGTTGTTGACCTTACAAGTAAGGAATTTGACCTCATGGATTTGCTTGTGTGCAATCCGGGCAAGGTATATTCCAGAGAGAATTTGCTGGATTTAATATGGGGCTATGATTATCCTGGCGACGCAAGAACTGTTGATGTTCATGTAAGAAGACTCCGTGAGAAAATCGAACCCAACAGCGCAGAGCCTATTTATCTCTTGACAAAGTGGGGAGCTGGTTACTATTTCAAAGACATCACTTAAAAACAAAATTTCAAAAAACATAACCCTGCGTTCCATGGCGATACATACATCGGTTGTACTGCCTTTTACACTTCTTGTTATGACGGCACTAAAGATTATTTCTGCGGTTTCAGGCAGGTCATATTTTGATATGCATGCGGTAACAGAGATTGTTACCGTTACATTTCTTGTTACTGTAGCAAGCCTTATTGTGAATGTGCATATCGTAAACAAAATCCGATGCCGTATATCATCTTACACAGAATGTATTAACTCGATGGTGGAGGAGCAGACAGACGATAAGCTGGAAGTCTGCGGTGATGATGAAATTGCTGAGCTTGCACAGGCTTTTAACGAGCTTAGCGAAAGGTTTGCCATTATCGAAAAGCAAAGAACCGAATTTGTATCAAATGCATCCCATGAGCTAAAGACTCCGCTTAGCTCAATTAAGCTCATGGCAGACTCCATAATCCAGACTCCCGATATAGAGATGGATTATGTAAGGGAATTTCTTACAGATATGAACGAAGAGGTCGAGAGACTCAACAGAATAGTCAATAAGCTTCTTTATATAACAAAAATGGATACCCTTACACAGAGTATGTCGGGAACACTTGAGCTTGTAAATCTTAAGGATGTTATTTCGGGAATAAACAAAAACCTCATTCCGATTGCGGACATGGAGGAAAAAGAACTTATTCTGAGTGCCGAGGAGGATATCCTTATTATGGCAAATAAGGATATTTTGTGGCAGGCTGTATATAATATAGTAGACAACGCCCTTAAGTATACAGGAGATAACGGAAGGGTAGAGATAACCCTGCTTAAAGAAAACAAAAGAGCAATTATAATAGTAAAGGACAACGGAGTGGGTATAGCACCCGAGGATGCGGATAGGATTTTTGACAGATTTTACCGCGTTGATAAGGCGCGAAGCCGTGAGACAGGCGGTACGGGTCTGGGTCTTTCCATTGCCCATGCGGCAATAGAATTCCACAATGGTTCTATTGAGGTTAAGAGCACTCTTGGAGAGGGAAGCGAATTCCGTATCGTTCTTCCGCTTGTGGAGTGGCTTTGAGGACACTGCCGTGTACACCGAGGAGGTATAAGACATGAAAAAGCTTTTGGTTTTAGCACTTGTTATTGCACTTGGTTTTGTAACCGCATGCGAGAATAAAAATACCGATACAACATATAATCCTCCAAAGGAGGAAAATATAAAAACAGAAGAAATAACGCTTTATTATGCAAGTACGGATGCTGAGTATCTTGTGACAGAAAGCCAAAAGGTTCCAAAGGATAAGGCAGATGACGCATCATATGTGATGGAAAAATTACTTGCAGGTCCCGTGAGCGACGGCTTGGTAAATGCAATTGCCAAAGATACAAAGATAAATTCCGTAAAGGTTGAAAATGGTATATGTACCGTTGATTTGAGCGGAGAATTCATAGAAAAAAGCGGTACGGCAAATGAGAGAATGGCAATATACTCGGTTGTCAATACCATGTGCGGACTGGACGGAGCAGATAAGGTTCAGTTTTTGATAGACGGAAAAAAGATTATGATATTCGGAAGCTATATATTTGATGAACCATTCGAGGCGGACATATCCATTGTCAAATAAACATTATCAGAGGTAGAATTATGAACAGCTTGCCAATAGGCGTCTTTGATTCGGGCGTTGGCGGTGTCAGTGTTCTGAGACACATGCTTGCTCTTATGCCAAATGAAAATTATATATATCTGGGCGACTCAAAGAATGCCCCCTATGGAACAAAGAGCCATGAGGAAATACTTATGTGTGCGTCAAAATGTGCAGACTATCTTATATCAAAGGGTATTAAGATACTTGTGGTTGCATGCAATACTGCCACAAGTGTGTGCATAGATTCCCTGAGACAAAAATACAGGGATATCAATGTTGTAGGCATTGAGCCGGCACTAAAGCCTGCCGTAATGACAGGCGGATTTCCGACTGTGGCTGTTATGGCAACCCCGCTCACTCTTAAGGAGCAGAAATTTGATAAGCTTATGAAGCAGTACAGCTCAGAGAGTACCATAATACCGATGCCGTGCCCGGGACTTATGGAGATAGTGGAAGACGGCAAGGCAGACAGCGATGAGTGCAGAGAATATCTTAAAAATATTTTTAAGGGTATTGATAAGCTCGATGCTGTTGTTCTCGGATGCACGCATTATCCGTTTGTTTCGGCAGTGATTAAGAGCCTCTACCCCGACGCAGAGATTTTTGACGGCGGAGAGGGGACGGCAAGACAGGTTCAAAGACTCCTCGCAAAAGATAATCTTCTTACAAGTTCAAAAACAAAGGGCAATGTAATTTTTGAAAACACGCTTTCTGACGAAAAGGTAAATGAGCTTGCTAAGAAGCTTTTGAATTAGTTATTATCGGAGGTTTTGTTTATGAAAATATGCGTTTTTGGAGCAGCCAGCAACGAAATAGACGAAAGCTATATAAAAACAACAGAGGAATTCGGATTTCTTCTTGCAAAGAGAGGACACAGCCTTGTGTTCGGTGCAGGAGGCCACGGACTTATGGGTGCGTGTGCCCGCGGTGTAAAGAAAGCAGGAGGAGAAATAACTGGAGTTATACCCGAGTTTTTTAAGGATGAGAATATAGAACTTATATATGACAAGTGCGACACACTTATATATACAGAGACAATGGCACAGAGAAAATCAAAAATGGAAGACCTTGCAGATGCCTTTGTCATAGTTCCGGGAGGTATAGGAACCTTTGAGGAATTTTTTGAGGTGCTTACATTAAAACAGCTTGCAAGACACACAAAGC
>JAZREC010000209.1:0-5978 GCA_045660605.1 Clostridia bacterium | reverse complement strand
ATGTAAAGGGCAGCATCTCCCTTTCGCCCGCCTTAAACGGCAAGCTTCAAAATCAAGCTGATTACATCTGCTTAATTTCCATTTCTACACCTGCAGGTAAAGAAATCTTGAGCAGGCTGTCGTTTGTCTTGGCTGTAGGCTCAAGTATATCGATAAGTCTCTTGTGAGTTCTGAGTTCGAACTGTTCACGGGAGTCCTTATACTTGTGTACCGCTCTGAGGATTGTAACAACCTCTTTCTTGGTGGGAAGCGGGATAGGACCTGCAACCTTTGCACCTGTTCTCTCTGCAGTCTCAACAATCTTCTTTGCAGACTGGTCGATTAACTGGTGGTCATAAGCCTTAAGCTTAATTCTGATTTTCTGACTTTTAGCCATGATAGTACCCTCCTTTTTAAATTCTGGTGCCATTCCGGCAGTCATGAAAACGTACACCCTTCCGGGTGTGTCGTGCTCAATGCATTATAAATCCCGGCAAGCAATGCATTGCAAAGCTATCCGGGGCATAATACACCTATATCAAGTGACCGTGCCGCCCGGGTTCATGATCCGGACATTCTCCGTGGAAATTAACCGCAAGTACCGTTACTTACTGCGATTGGTAACCTCCCACATCATCGTATGTCATGCCACGCTTGACTATTATATAATAAAAAAGCGGATTTTGCAAGACTTTTTTTCTTCAAAACCCACTTTTTGTCATTATTTTTTTATTTTTGTTAAATATGCACATATACACAGATGCCTTTTGTGCATATTGACAATAGTTTTATGTCCCAAAAACACTCTGAAACCCAGTAAACATGTGGCTTTAGACGGATTTTGGCAAGCAATTTACATTATGTAAACCACTTGCCAAACATCTGCTTTAATTAAATCCCTGTATATAATAGTAGAAACTCGTCAAAGAATATATGATTATCCCAAAACCACCTTGCCGTCACGATAGTCTACGGTTACTTCGCCCTCGGGTGCAATTTCTCCCGAAAGGATTGCATCCGCAAGGAAGTCCTCAACCTGAGACTGTATTGCTCTTCTTAAGGGTCTTGCACCATATACTTCGTCATAGCCCGCCTCGGAAAGATGCTCGATAAGGCTGTCCGTAAAGGTTATTTTGTGTCCCATAGCCTCCATTCTTGCCCTAAGAGACGAGAGCATGATAGATGCGATTTTCTTTATATCCTCGCTTGTAAGCTTATGGAATACGATTATTTCATCTATACGGTTAATAAGCTCGGGGCGGAATACCTCTTTAAGCTCGCCAAGAACCTTACCCTTGATAGCCTCGTAGTCTGCATCGGGGTCAGCTGTTACACCGCCAAAGCCAAGAGACGGCTTTGCCTTTTCTGTAATCATGCGTGCTCCGACATTTGATGTCATAATGATGACTGTGTTTTTGAAATCCACTCTTCTGCCCTGCGAATCGGTCAGAATTCCGTCTTCAAGTATCTGCAATAATATATTGAACACATCAGGGTGTGCCTTTTCTATCTCGTCAAAGAGAACGACGGAATACGGCTTTCTGCGAACCTTTTCCGTAAGCTGTCCGCCCTCCTCATAGCCGACAAATCCCGGAGGAGAGCCTACAAGTCTTGACAAATTGTGTTTATCCATATATTCACTCATATCTATACGGATTACTGCATTTTCATCGCCAAACACCGCTTCGGCAAGTGCCTTGCAAAGCTCGGTTTTTCCAACACCTGTAGGTCCCAGGAATATGAATGAGCCTGTGGGTCTCTTGGGGTCTTTGAGTCCCGTTCTGCCTCTGCGGATTGCCTTGGATACACTCACTACAGCCTCGTGCTGTCCGACTACTCTGGAATGAAGAATATCCTCCATGTTTCTTAATCTCTCCTGCTCCTCGCCTGCAAGCTTGCGGACGGGAATGGAGGTCCAGTCGGTTATTACATCGCATATTTCATCCTCGGTGACGCAAAGCTCTTCCTTGGAATTGCCCTTCTCCCACTCTGCCTTTTTGGCGGAAAGCTCGGTGCGGATTTCTTCTTCTCTGTCTCTTAATTTTGCGGCTTCTTCAAAGTTCTGATTTTCTATTGCTTTTCTCTTTTCTCCGCTTACTCTTTCAAGCTCCTCTTCGACATCCTTTATATCGGGCGGTGCAGTAAATGCTTTCATACGGATTTTTGATGCCGCCTCGTCAATCAAATCTATTGCCTTGTCGGGAAGGAACCTGTCGGTTATATATCTTGCAGATAGCTTTGCCGCACTTGTAAGGGCATCGTCTGTTATTGTTACCTTGTGATGCGACTCATACTTTTCTCTTATACCCTTTAATATCTCAATGGTTTCCTCAACGGTAGGCTCGCCTACTGTTATAGGCTGAAAACGCCTTTCGAGTGCGGCGTCCTTTTCTATATTCTTGCGGTATTCGTCAAGAGTTGTCGCACCGATAAGCTGAAGCTCTCCCCTTGCAAGAAGCGGTTTTAAGATATTTGCCGCATCCATTGCTCCCTCTGCGGCACCTGCACCGACAAGGGTATGCACTTCATCTATAAATAATATAATATTCTTATTTTTCCTTACATCATCAAGAGCGGCTTTTATTCTTTCTTCAAATTCGCCTCTGTACTTGGTGCCTGCTATCATAGACGAAAGGTCGAGAGAATATATTCTCTTGCCCTTTAATGTTTCAGGAATTTTGCCCTCGGCAATTTTAGAAGCAAGTCCCTCTGCAACAGCGGTCTTGCCGACACCCGGTTCACCGATAAGGCAGGGGTTATTCTTTGTACGGCGGGAAAGAATTTGTATAACCCTTTCTATCTCCTTGTCTCTGCCGATTATCGGGTCAAACTTGCCCTCCTCGGCAAATGCCGTAAGGTCTACTGCAAACTGCTTTAGGTTTTTGGCATCGCCCGAATTCTTTGATGAAGGGGACGAAGCATCATGGGACACTCCCAATGACTTCTTTGCAGCCTCCGAAAAATCCATTTCCAAATCAATGAGTATCTTTGAGGCAACGCTCTGTCCCTCTCTCATAATCGCCATAAATATATGCTCGGCCTCTATAAGAACAGCTCCTGCCTTTTTAGCCTCGTTAAAGCTTATTTCAAGCACCGCACGAGTACGGGGCGTTATGGGAAGAGGTTGATTTGGATTTACCTTGCCTGTAGGCGTTGTGTACTCCGATATCTTAGAGATAACCTTGTCGTAATCTATTCCCTGCTCCTGCATTGCAGATGCGGCACCCGACGAGCCGTCTCTAAGAATTCCTGCCAGTATATGCTCTGTTCCTACATAATTATATCCCATCTCTGCGGCTATGTCGTGTGCAATTCTTAATATTTTTCTTGCGTTATCAGAAAATCTTGAATCCATATTACAACTCTCCTTTCAGGGTTTTCCTTACAATTTGTGCTCTTTTCAAATCTCTTTCTCCCGCTTCATCCATAGAAAGATGTGCAGGACTTGTTTCTACCATAAGTCTGCTTAGTGTACCCGGCTCAATGTCACCGATAAGACCCAGCGATATTCCCCAGCGGACATTGGAAAACAGATTGAGCATCTCCTTACTGCTCAGAAGTCTCGCACTTTTTAAGATACCCAGAGAACGCATTATCTTGTCCTCAAGAGATGCCCCTTGTGTTTTATGAAGATTTTGTCTCAGCTCTCTTTCCTTGGAAATAAGCTGATTTACAACATCATTAAATCTAAGTATAATTTCCTTTTCGCTAAGACCCAGAGTGGTCTGATTTGATATCTGGAAAAGGTATCCCATCGCCTTAGAGCCTTCGCCGTACATTCCTCTTACCGTAATACCGAGCTTTCCGAGTGCACCGAAAAGCTTGTCGGCAATATTTGCCTTGCATATTGCAGGAAGGTGCATCATACATGATATTCTCATTCCTGTGCCGACATTTGTAAGACAGCTTGTAAGATAGCCGTACTTTGAATGAACGGCATACGAAATGCTGTCTGCAACCGAGGCGTCAAGACGGGATATAAGCTCGTATGCTCTGTCACATTCAAAGCCCGAGAAGATTGCCTGCATTCTTATATGGTCTTCCTCGTTTACCATTACGCTTAAGCTTTCGTCAGAGCTTATAAAAACTGCAGACGGTCTTTTCTTCCCGGCAAGATTGGGGCTTATAAATCTCTGTTCGACAAGCATTTCCAGCTCGGCGCCGGATAAAGAAAGAATGTCCTTTCCCTCAAAATCAAGCCCGGATGCACCAAGGGCATTTTTTGTAAGCTCTATAACTCTTTTTGCATCGTCGTCAGACATGCGGTGCGGAAAGGGAATACCGCTTATATTTCGGGCAAGGCGGACTCTGGTGCTTAGAACTATATCGCTTTGATAGAGAGAATCTCGATACCATTTAGCCATTTTCCTTTTCCTCCAGTTTTCTTATTTTGTCACGGATTACTGCCGCGTCCTCATAGCGTTCATCAATAATCGCTTTTTTGAGGTTATCCTTAAGCTCGTCTAATTCGTTTTTCTTGAGGATTTTTTCACCCTCTTTTCCTCCAAGGGTGCCCTTATGTGTTGTGGACGGCTGAATACGCGAGAGTGAATTTTCTATAATATCTCCGAATGTATCGTAGCATCTGTCACAACCCAAAAGTCCGCTTCGGCGGAATTCATCATAGGATGTACGGCATACGGGACATATTTCCTCACTCCTTTTGGGTGCTGACGAATGGGGTACGGAAATAAAGTCATTAAGTATACTTCCTATATCAAACACAGCATCGTGCTGACCCATAAAGCCAAGTGCCTTGGCACAGGAAGAACATAGATGCTGTTCTGTCTTTTTTCCTCCCGATATCTGTTTATAATGGAAAACCGCTTCCTTTGATTTACAATTTGTACAAAGCATAATAAAACCTCCTATATAAAAAGAAGTAACATATTCTTAAATATATCTGCTCTTACCCTGTTTTTGAGAACTCCGTCGGATATAGCACCGAGGGCATTTCCTGAGCACGCTGTCATAATGATTTTGGCTTCGGCAGTACCGATAATATTATTCACATAGAGAGTATTGAGAATTCCCTCCAAGGTAATTATATCCACATTGGAACCCATAGTATTCAATATATGTTCAACAAGGCTGTCCTTTGTGAGATTGACTCTTGTTATCTTGACATAGCCTCCGCCTCCTCTTCTGCTCTCTACCAGATATCCCCTCTCGGTAGTAAATCTGGTTTGAATTACATAATTTATCTGCGACGGCACACAATTAAAGTATGAGGCAAGCTCGTTTCGTTTTAGCTCGACACTGTTTTGTGCCTCAAGAAGCTCGCTTATAAAGCTTTCTATAGAATCGCTTATCTTCACGGGGAAAAACCTCCTTTATCAAAATTTGACTTTGACTTTCTTTGACCTTTTCGAGTGCATTATACCTCACAAATTCAAATTTGTCAAGAGTAAATTTAATAATTTTTTAGAAAATTTTTTAAATATGCAAAAATTGCCACAAATTGTGTATAAAATATGCTCAAAAAAACCTCAAATGCCTCGAAACCCAGTATTTGTGCGGTTTTGGGGGATGTATTATTATTAAATTCATAATTTTTGGACAGGCATTTTTCGTTTTTTTTTGATAAAAATTTACCAAAAAAGTTATTACAAAAATGTTAAATAAAATATTATGTAACCCATAAAAATTTTTTATTTTTTTTGCAAAATTTTTTTATTTTCTTTGATATTTTTTTGTGGATAACAATGTGGATATGTGGATTAAACCCACTAAAACTCTGTCTTTGGGGTGGTTTCGTTTTTTGCTTAATTTTGTGCAAAGGGCTTTGTCAAGAACAAAAATTTAACAAAATATAATTTGTTTTTTATAAAACTTTTTTCTTGACAAGATGGTTTTTTTGCAAAAATGGTTTCGTATAAAAGTTATTATTTATTGTGTTATGTAAACCTGATGCCGTGGGTTAATTTTCTGTTTTTTCAGAAAAGTTTGATAATGTTAAACCTTTATTTCATAACATAATTTATAGGGGCATAAATATA
>JAZREC010000208.1:0-3189 GCA_045660605.1 Clostridia bacterium | reverse complement strand
AATATCCCATATCAAGCAGTATCTTTGCACTCTCTTTGCTTCCTGAATAGCAATGGATTATGCCGTCGCCGTTTCCGTACTCTTTGAGTATATTTATTGTGTCATTCATGGCATCACGGCTGTGTATGACAACGGGCATATCGGTCTCCTTTGCCAGGTCAAGCTGACGGGCAAACCACTCTCTCTGAACATCCCTTTCGGAATTGTCATAATAGTAGTCAAGACCTATTTCGCCAAGGGCGACAACCTTATCCCTTCCCAGAAGCTCCCTTAAGGCAGGTATATCGTCTTCTTTCATATCCTTTGTGTCGTGGGGATGGACACCGACTGCGGAGTATACAAAGCTATACTGTGATGCGAGCTCTTGTGCCCGATGTGAGCTTCCCATATCATATCCGATTTCGCAGTAGGCATAAAGCCCTTTTTCCGTAAGAGAGCTTATAAGCTCCTCTCTGTCCGCATCAAATCTTTCGTCATTTAAGTGTGCATGTGTATCAAAGAGCATTTTTTACCTCAATATCCGAATGTGCCGTCAAGAGAATCGTCATTTTCTATCCAGTCGGCTACATTTATTATCTTGAATTCATCCTGAGAAAGTCTTACAACAACCTTTTCTATACCTGCGTTTATTATCATTCTCTTGCACATTGCACAAGAGCTGGCATTCTCCACGATTTCGCCCGTTACATAATCCTTGCCCACAAGATACATTGTAGCTCCGAGCATATCCTTTCTTGATGCGGATATGATGGCGTTTGCCTCGCTGTGAACAGAACGGCAAAGCTCATATCTTTCTCCCCTTGGGATATTGAGCTTTTCTCTCATGCAGTAGCCAAGGTCAAGGCAGTTCTTTCTGCCTCGGGGCGCACCTGTGTAGCCCGAGGATACAATCTCGTCATTATTGACTATTATTGCGCCGTAATTTCTTCTTATACAGGTTCCTCTCTCGAGAACTGTTTCTGCAATATCAAGATAGTAATTGTGTTTATCTCTCCTTGTGTTCATATGAAAACTTCCTTTCCTGTGCAAGAGCTATAAGCTCCTGTGCATTCTTAAGCGCCGTCTGTGTGACAGACGCTCCGCCGAGTGTCCTTGCTATTTCTTCGGCCCTTTCGTCCAGAGACAGCATTTTTACATTAGTACGGGTTCTTCCGCCCTCTTCCTCCTTGGATATAAGGTGATGGACATCTGCCATCGCCGCAATCTGCGGAAGATGTGTAATACATATAACCTGCGAAAATCTTGATGTGTTCCACAGCTTTTCTCCGATGCTCTGTGCCGCCGCTCCGCTTACGCCTGTGTCTACCTCATCAAATATAAGAAGCTTGTCCTTGTCGCAGTCTGCAAGGACTCCCTTTATTGCAAGCATTATTCGGGAAAGCTCTCCGCCCGACGCAATGCGTGAAAGCGGTCTCATAGCCTCTCCCGCATTGGTGCATATAAGAAATTCCGCCCTGTCTGCACCGTCAGACTTATACGGCGCATCCTCAAAGCTGACGCCAAACTGAACCTTTGGCATACAAAGCTCCCTGAGGGAAGCTGTAACCTCTTCCGAAAGCTTTTCTGCCCATTTTTTTCTTGCCTCGGTAAGCTTTGATGCCGACTTTTCCCTCTCCTTATCAAGAATCAAAAGTCTTTCGGTAAGCTCTTTTATCCTCATGCTTCCTGAGCTTATGCTCTCAAGCTCTTCTGCCATCTTGTCTCGCTTTGATAGAATTTCTTCTATTGAGTTTCCGTATTTTATCTTGAGTGTGCCGATATCTTCGAGTCGGCTCTCGACCTCGTCAAGCTCTCCGCCCGTTTCCTCAACATCATCGCATATGTTTTTAAGAAGTCTTGCATTTTCGCTTATTATATCGCTTGCGTTATTAAGAGCCTCGCAAGCGGTTTCCAGCTCCTTATGGTATGATGAAAGATTTTCTATCGCGCTTATTGCGCTCCAGAGTGCATCATACGCACTTTGAGACATATCGTCTCCCTCATAGAGAGCCCTGTATGCCTTTGAGGTGCCGTTGGCAATTTTGTAGGCATTTTCAAGAACGGTCTTTCGCTCGCAAAGCTCGTCATCCTCGCCTATGTATATGCCCGACATATCTATTTCTTCTATCTGATATTTAAGAAGCTCCGTCTTTCGCTCAAGCTCCTTTTCGTCTGTGTCAATCTCTTCGAGGCGGTCTTTGATTTCTGTATATTCTCTGTGAAGTGTCTGATACTCGCCAAGAAGCGGGGCAATCTCTCCCTCGCCGAACTTATCAAGAAAGCCCATATGTGTCCTCGGGGAAAGCAGACCCGTATTGTCATGCTGTCCGTGAATGTCAAAAAGCATCTCCCCGACAGTTTTTAGCATCGAAAGTACCGCAGGACATCCGTTAATTCTCGCGGTGCTTCTGCCGTCTGAAGAAATCTCCCTTGTAATAAGGATTTCGTCATAGAGCTCCATGCCCAAAAGCTCTCCGAGTACCTCTGCCGTATTGGGTGAGATATCAAATACGGCATCTACTCTTGCCGTATTTTCGCCTGTTCGTATAATATTCTTCTGTGCTCTCTCTCCCCTCAGAAGTCCGAGGGAATCTATGATTATAGATTTACCTGCGCCCGTTTCGCCCGTGAGGATATTAAACCCCTTTGCAAAATCTATGCTCACGCTCTCTATAACCGCTATATTCTTTATGGTAAGAGCCTTTAGCATTTCTTATAACCTCTACTGAATATATTTTTTTAGCTTGGAACAAAGTATCTTTGCGTTGCGTTCCGAACGGACAACAATCATTACCGTATCGTCCCCCGCAATAGAACCTACTATGTCCTCATCTACAACAGACTCCATGGCAAAGGCAACCGCCTGTGCGGCACCTGTCATTGTCCTCAGGACTACTATATTTACCGCATAGTCAACGCTTACAAGACATTCGCCCAGTACCTTTCTGAGCTTGCTGTTGATATCTGTGTCGGTTTCCTTTGAGGGTGTGTATTTATATGTACCGTCGCTAAGCATTACCTTGATTATTCTCAGCTCCTGCAAATCTCTCGATGTAGTTGCCTGAGTAACATCGCATCCCGCCTCTATAAGAAGATTTGTGAGGTCTGTCTGGGTAGAAACTACCCTTGTGGATATAAGCTCAAGTATTTTGCTGTGTCTTTCTGCTTTTGTCATGGCTGTTCTCCCCGATTATTCGTAATATTCTTTAT
>JAZREC010000207.1:0-1077 GCA_045660605.1 Clostridia bacterium | reverse complement strand
TGTAAGAATTACGGTTACATAGCCCGAGGTATAGCTTTCTCCGTTATCATCATATATTTTGGAGCCTGTTTCGTAAAGATAGCCTACTGTCTCGGAATCTATGTTTGCAGAAGATATTACATCTGCTACCTTTGAATTCTTACCAAGAAGAAGAGTGATTGCAGAGCCGTATTTGAAATCGCCTGCGGAGGAAAGCTTTGTAAATGCTTCTACAGACTCGATTTCGTATTCCCTGCCCGATACTACAACGGACGAGGGTGTTTCTTTATTTGGCTTAGCCTCCTCATATATTCCCGTTACTGTCTTTGCATAGGCAAACACTGTGTTTAACTCCTTGGAATAATAGAGAACATCATTTGTTTTTACAGAGGATACATCGACCTTTTCGCCGTTTCTTATTACGATAAGACCGGAAGCATTATTTGTATATCTCTTGTACCAATCTGAGCTGTAGATATGAAGTGTATACGGCCCGTCCATAGAGTCTTTTGCAAGTGTGAGGTAGTCTACCATTCCTGCACTATCCTTGACGGCATAAATTACATCGCCTGTTTCGACAGATGATTTTGCTGAGGAAAATGTCATTTTTTCCGCTCCCGAATAAACGGGGGTATTGCTTCCGAGCTTAAGCTCAGTAAGAGAGCCATTGTGATATACTATCATAGAGTCGGAAAGCACGGAATACACAACATACTCCGTTACATTTCCGCCGTTTGGCGAAAAGCAGAGTACATCTCCGTTTGATTTGACCGCAAGCGAGCCTTTGAGCCCGATATACTGTGCTATATAATCATAGCTTACTCCGAATGTTCCGACGCTTGTAAGCACATTTCCGGGAGATACTGATGTATCTTCCTTATTTGTTGCCATTATTATTACATTATCGTGAAGCACTGCACCGATATCGTTAAAATATTCTCTGTCTGTACCCTTTTTCTTGGCATTGAGAGTATTATACACAAGTACCATTGTATCATGTCTTGTAAGATACTCTCCCACACCCTTTGATATATTGTCCGTAAGACCGATATTTCTTGCGAGATTTATCTGTCCGTACGGCCATGTATTGCCGAAATC
>JAZREC010000206.1:0-7972 GCA_045660605.1 Clostridia bacterium | reverse complement strand
CAGGCATGAATGCAGGTACAGAAGTGTTTGGTCAGGACCCCTTGTGGCTTGCGTGGATAACAGACCTTATTAACTTCAAAAACGTCGGAGATACAGAATCATACAGACAGCTGATATCTACCGTAATTCCAGCCCGTTTTAAGGTTGGACAGATGATTGGTTCATCGGGACTTGTGCTTGGCGTAGCACTTGCAATGTACAGGCGTATTGACAAAGGAATACGCAAAAACTACCGTTCAATGTATATATCCGCCGCACTTGCAGTATTCCTTACCGGTGTTACGGAACCTATTGAATTTATGTTTATGTTCTGTGCGATACCGCTTTATATTGTTTATGCTTTGCTTCAGGGTCTTGCCTTTGCAAGTGCAGGCATAATAAATCTGCGTATTCATTCGTTCGGAAATATAGAGCTTCTTACAAGACTTCCAATAAGTATTAAGGCAGGTCTTAGCGGTGATTTAATAAACTTTGTTCTGTGTGTTGTTCTTTTCTTTGCAATCGGATATGCTGTTGCATATTTTATGATAGGAAAATTTGCCTATGCTACACCGGGGAGACTTGGTAACTTCAGCGATAACGAGGTCGGTGATTCCTCCGATACACCAATTACCTCAGGTAATAAACAGGCTGAAAACATCATTGAACTTCTTGGCGGAAGAGAAAACATTGTGCTTGTTGATGCTTGTATGACAAGACTCAGAATTACGGTTAATGACCCCGAGAAAGTAAAGCCTGAGTCCGAGTGGAAAAAAGAAGGTGCTCTCAGTCTTATGAAAAAAGGAAACGGTATTCAGGCGGTATACGGTCCAAAGGCAGATGTTCTCAAATCTGATATAAACGATATTCTTTGACGGAGGAAACTTTTTTTGACAATAATGACAATAAATACGCATAGCTATATAGAGGATGACACCGATAGAAAATTAAAAATACTTGCCGATGCAATACTGCGGATTAAACCCGATTTAGTAGCTATGCAGGAGGTTAATCAGCACTCAGCTTCGGAGTGTGTTTCCTCCCCTCTTATGCAGGCAGAATATGGTATCAGGCTAAAAAAAGACAATTACGGTCTGCGTATTGCTAAGATGCTTTATGACAATAAATGTCCGTACAGCTTTGTATGGCTTGGAATAAAACACGGATTTGAAATTTATGATGAGGGGCTTTGCATATTTACCAAAGGAAGAGCCGATGAAACAAAAAGCTATTTGATAAGTAAATGTAATTCCGAAAACAACTGGAAAAAGCGTATGGCACTTGGAGTGAAATTTAACGGAGAATGGTTTTATAATCTGCACATGGGTCGATGGGACGACAGCGAGGAGCCTTTTTCTGAGCAATGGAAATGTCTTAACGAGAATATCGGTACAGACGGAAAAATATGGCTTATGGGAGATTTCAATTCACCAAGCGATGTGCGTAATGAGGGATATGATACTGTTTTGACAGACGGTTGGTATGACACCTATATTTTATCGGACAAAAAGGATGACGGATATACTGTGCACGGAAAAATCGATGGTTGGAAAGACAAAAACAAATTTTCAAGAAAAAGAATTGACTATATCTTCTGTAATCTGCCAAGAGAAATAATGACATCGTATACAATATTTAACGGAAAGAATGAAGAAATTATATCTGATCATTTCGGGATAATCGTCACATATTAAAGGAGCTGATGTATATGCGGAAAAGCGGTATTCTTCTGCCGGTAACATCTTTGCCGTCAAAGTATGGAATTGGTTGTTTTTCTGAGACGGCATATGAATTTGTAAAGTGGCTTAAGAAATCGGGGCAATCGTATTGGCAGATTCTCCCGCTTTGTCCAACAAGCTACGGAGATTCGCCGTATCAGTCATTTTCTACATTTGCAGGAAATCCGTATTTAATCAGTCCTGAGCAGCTTATAAACGAAGGATTGCTTACAAAGGATGAATGCGACGAAATGGATTTCGGGGATAATGACGAGCAGATTGACTACAAAAAAATGTTCGATAACAGAATTACACTTCTTCGGACGGCATATTCCAGAAGCAGTGAAAATTATGATGTATTTTACAGCGAAAACAGCTATTGGCTAAGTGATTATTCTATGTTTATGGCACTTAAATATCATTTTGGCCAGAAACCGTGGAATATGTGGCCTGATGATATAAAACTGCGAAAAGCAGATGCACTAAGTCATTATGGTGAAATTCTATATGATGACATAAACTTCTGGATTTTTGTTCAATATGAGTTTTACAAACAATGGAACAGCCTTAAAACGCACATTAACAACAACGGTATATCTGTAATCGGCGATATACCCATATATGTTTCATATGACAGCGCTGATGCATGGGCTAGTCCTGAGCTTTTTGAATTAGATGAAAACTTAAATCCGCTATGTGTTGCAGGATGTCCTCCTGATGGATTTTCAGCGAAGGGACAGCTATGGGGCAATCCTCTTTATAATTGGAAATTACACAAAGAAAACAATTATTCATGGTGGATAAGCAGAATATCACACTCTCTTAAGCTTTATGATGTGTTGCGTATAGACCACTTTCGGGGATTTGATAAATACTACTCCATTAAATTTGGAAGCTCTGATGCAACACGCGGAACATGGCGTGACGGTCCCGGTGCAGAGCTTTTTGAATGTGTTAAAGATAAACTCGGAAATATAAATATTATTGCAGAAGACCTGGGTTTTGTAACGGAATCAGTAAAGAAACTCTTGAGTGACTGTAAATTTCCCGGTATGAAAGTGTTGGAATTTGCATTTGACTCAAGAGACAGCGGTGAAACAAATGATTATCTCCCTCACAATTATCCTGATGATTGTATTGCATATACAGGAACACATGATAATCAAACAATATCTTCATGGTATGAAACAATTTCGCCCGTTGAAGCAAAAAATGTAAGAGATTATCTTTGCGATCCTTATGTTCCCGATAGCGAAATTCATATTCCGCTTATTGCACTTCTTATGAGGAGCAGAGCTTCTGTTTGTATTATTCCTTTGCAGGACTGGCTTGGGCTTAAGGATAATGCAAGAATTAACACTCCCTCTACCTTGGGCAATAACTGGACTTGGAGAGTAAGGGAAAATCAATTAACCATAACAATAGCAGAAAAAATATATAATATGACAAGGATTTTTGGCAGATTATAAAGATATGCACCTCATAAGCTGTTTGCTTTTGGGGTGCATATTTTGGTTATCTTATTGTTACAGTACATACGGTGTGTATACCCTTTGGAATATCGGTATTTAGAATATCAACTGCAACTAAATAAGGATTATAATTTATATCAAGCGATATTACATCCTGAGAAGTATTATTTATTTGAAGAACGCCGTCACAATCAATGTCAAAGCATACCCTTTGCATATCAAATTGAGATACCGGAACAGAATTATAGATGATAGTTATATCCTCGGACGGGTTACCGTTTATAAGCTCTGTTTCAAGTTTTATAGGTTTATTGCTTTCGGATATATCAAAATCAATTCCCTCATATGCCTCTATATCCGTAAACATATCTCTTGTCATAGGATATTTAAGGCATATTTGTACTGTAACGAGCAAAAGAAAAGGTATAATTATTGCGTATATAATATTTTTCATCAAATCACCATTAATATGATTTGATGAAAAATAAAAATTTATGCGTTTTTGCCTGCGAGAAATCCTGTCGAAAATGCTATTTGAAGGTTAAATCCGCCCGTATAAGCATCAACATCAATAACCTCTCCTGCAAAGAATATACCCGGGCATATCTTTGATTCCATAGTTTTTGGATTGATTTCCTTAACGCTGACACCGCCTGAGGTTATAACAGCGTTTTTTATTGATGCAAATTCCGAAATATCAAATCTCATATCCTTAAGTATACTGAGAAGCGATTTTCTTTCTGCTTTAGTAATTTCATTTACTTTTTTATTAGGGTTGATACCGCTCATTTTTACAACAACAGGTATCATTTTTTTGGGCAGAAGTTCATTGAGAGAGTTTGCAAAAATTTTGTTTTTCTCTTTTTCAAAATCTCTTAGAATTCTTTTATCAAGTGTTTCCTCGTCTAAAGCGGGTTTAAGGTCTATGCTTATTGTATATTTGTTTCGGGATAAGTCTCTCATATGAGAGCTTGCGCTGAGTATTACAGGTCCGCTCATTCCATAGTGTGTAAATAGCATTTCGCCAAAATCGTTATACATCTCTTTGCCGTTTTTAAAAACATGAATTGCTATGTTTCTGAGCGACAAACCCATAAGCATTGGAATATACGGAGATTTAACAATTACAGGAACAAGCGATGGCTTTAGCTCTGTAACGGTATGTCCAAGACTTTTTGCAAATTTATATCCGTCTCCTGTAGAACCTGTCTGGGGATAACTTAATCCGCCTGTTGCAATTATTACAGAGGAACATCGGATTACGCCTTTATCCTTTACCATAACCTCCTTGAAGTTTTCATATGATGATATACGGGACACTTCGCCTTGTATTACATTGACATCGTAATGCTTAAGTATTCGCCTCAGGGCATTAAGGACATCATGTGCCTTATCAGAAACGGGAAAAATTCTTCCTCCCCTTTCTACCTTGGTTTCGAGACCCGCCTTCGAGAGCATTGAAATTAAATCTCTGTTTGTAAATGTATAGAACGCACTATACAGAAAATTGCCGTTTACAGGAACATTTCCTATAAACTCAGATATATCGCAATCATTGGTTATATTGCATCTTCCCTTGCCTGTTATAAGAAGCTTTTTGCCAAGGGAGTCATTTTTTTCTATAAGAACTGCTGTCTTGCCTTTGGACGCTGCCATTGCAGCCGCCATCATTCCCGCAGGACCGGCACCTATTATAACTACTGTATCAGACATATAACCTCCAATTAGTTTTCCTCAGTGTTTTTGTATGCATGATACTTTTCCCATATATTTTCAAGCGACTGGAATTTTTGTACCGCCTTATCTTTATTACGCATCACAATGGCAACAATAAGAGCATTTATGAGGCTTAAGGGAGCAACGAGCGAATCAACAAAATTACCGACTTCACATTCTGCAATAAGAGAGCTTTCTGAATAGTTTACAATTGGTGACTTTATACTATCGGTTATAGCAATGATTTTTGCACCTCTTTCCGATGCAAATTTTACACCGTTTAGAGTTCTTTGCAGATATCTGGGGTAGCTTATTGCTATGAGTGCATCCTCCGAGCCTATTCTGTACATCTGTTCGATTACATCACTTGTGGAATTTGCTGTAACAACCTTGACATTATCAAGAAGTATATTGAGATAAACCTCGAGGAAACTTGCAAGCGAAAAGCTTGTCCTCGCACCGAGAATATATACTGTTTTTGCATTTACCAAAGAATCAATTGCTGACTCAAAGTCCTTTGTGTTAACAGTATCAAGAGTCTGCTTAAGCTTGTCTATATCTGCCTGAACAACTTTTTTGAATATGTCTTCATCGCCAAGCTTTGAGGAAGTGATCTCCATTCTTTGTATAGGCGTCAGCTTATTTTTGACATGCTCTCTCAGAGATTTCTGGAACTGCGGAAATCCATCGTATCCAAGCTCCGACGCAAACCTTACAACAGTAGATTCACTTACACCGACCTCATCTGCAAGCTTTGAGGCGGTCATAAAAGCGGCACTGTCATAGTGGTTTGTAATATATTCGGATATTTTCTTCTGACTTTTACTCATTTTAATGTCAGAACTATTTATAAAATCAATTATATTTTGGAAATCCGTCATATGATTTCTCCTTTTTTACATTCAAAACGCCTCCCCTAGCGGAGAGGCGTTTCATGCATAATAGAATAAACTTGTTATATATAATAGTCCAAGAATTGCTTACGCCTTAACAACATTAGCCGCCTGAGGACCCTTATTACCATCAATTACATCAAATTCTACAGCATCACCTTCTGCGAGTGTCTTGTAGCCTTCCATATTGATAGCTGAGAAATGAACAAAAACATCGCTGCCGTCTTCACACTCAATAAATCCATATCCCTTTTCTCGATTAAACCATTTTACTGTACCTTTTTGCATTGCTGCGTACCTCCTAAATTACGGCTATCAACCGCTGTTTAAAAATTAGACTGTATATTTAACAATCTTTATATTACTTTATCATATACGGAATAAATTGTCAATCTTTTTTATGCGTTTTTTTGATTTTTAAAACGAAAAAGCCACGGAATATATACCGCAGCTTTCTGTAATTATTTATCTTTAAGATAATCATTGAGCTTTGCTACAAGCTCGTCGGCATCTACGCCGTGTACAGCGCACGCCTCGGCAATAGATTCGCCGCTTGCTGACGGACAACCCAGACAGTGCATACCTATTTCGAGGAAAAAGGGTGCTGTTCCGCGGTCGAGTCTTAATACATCAAGTATAATTGTATCCTTTGTTACAGAAGCCATTTTGTTAATCTCTCCTTTTTGTATTTTGTATAATAGTATTATATATTTTTTGTAATATAATTGCAAGAGTATTTTTCAATTTTTGGACAAATATTCAAAATAATATTGCGGATAATTCACGAAGACGAGGTCATAATATTATTACATCAAGAGAAATCTTGTTGTGAAAAATCTGTGTCGTGAAAATCACGGGACTTTAACCGCGAAGAGCAAACATATATTTGCAAACGATGGTTGTTTATGTTGGTCCGCAACAAATAAACGGATTTTTCTAAAGGAAAGCGGACAGAAAGGTAATGGAATTGGATATGGCAAATTGCAGTACTCCCAACAAATCCATTGGATGCACCGTAACACAGTGTGAACATCATTGTGGCGGTGAAAACTACTGTACACTCAACAAAATAACAGTTGGTACCCACGAGGCAAATCCTACTGTAATAGAATGTACAGATTGTGAATCCTTTGAGGCGAAGAAATAATTTGTTTTCCCTAAAAGGATACCTCGGGGAAATCCCCCGAGGATACATATCATATTATGCCTGTCATAACGAGAATAACTGGTATAAATACAAGAATAATTATAATGCCTATGAAAAATGTAATAGAGAATATAGATTTGATTTTGTCCCCTTCCTTATTTTCAACCAAACCAATCTTTTTGAGTGCAAGAACTATAGGGCGGTACATAAACAAAATAAAGCCCGAATTAATTATACCCTTTACCATATTAAAAGGCAAAAATACAGTTGGCAACATTGATTTAATAACACTTCTTGGTATCTCCATATACAATGGTGTTATAAAGTAATTCCACAAAAGCATTACAGCGGTAAGACTAATTGTTGCAGTGACAAGGCTTAGAAATGCTCCCGAAAGTGTTTTCTTCTTGGAATATACAAATGATGCAACACAACTAAATGAAGCTGTAGAGATGATGTTCATCAAAAGTCCGATTGGTCCCGTATGACTCACAGTTATCAGCTCCAAAAAAGTCACTATAAGTGAAATAACAAGTGCATACACAGGACCAAAGACAAAACCGCCTATTGTAATAACAACATCTTTTGCATCATATTGCAAAAAACCTTGCAACGGTGGAATAATCTTACTTACATACATGAAGACATATGCAATTGCACAAATCATTGCTACTGTTGTCGTGGTTCTAAGTTGAATTTTCATAATAAATTACTTCCTTTCAAAAAATATACCCTGATGATTATAAATCATCAGGGTATAAAATTCTTATAATTATCTTCTGTCATCCGGACTATAACCGTCGGCTTTGGAATTTCACCAAATCGGCTGCATTTTGCAGTTAGCGGGCTTTACCGCCGGTGGGGACTTGCACCCCGCCCTGAAGAATACTATATTAGTATATTGCTTTTTTATTAAATTGTCAAGAGATTAAAATTCACTTCCGCATTTTCTGCAAAACTCATCTTCCTTTTCACATACCGAATTGCATACAGGACATGTTTTCTGATTTTTGAATTCTGCCAGCAAGTCGGAGGCCAAGCGGTCTT
>JAZREC010000205.1:0-2217 GCA_045660605.1 Clostridia bacterium | reverse complement strand
TCTGTTTCTTCCGTCATCGCTTACAGAGATTATGGCATATGCTGTATTGCTCCCTGGAAAGAGTGCCAATCTTATTGCAGAGCTTTTTGCCTCGATACCGTATTCATATATAAGTGTATCAAAACCGCTTTTTGCACTTATATACACAAATCTCATTCTCTTTCTAAGACTTTTCAGAATAAAGAAAAGATATTTGAGGTTTGCTTTAATTGTTATTATAACCATTGCAAATATTATAACTATATCGTATAATGTCAGTAACAGCTTTTGTGAGGTTTCTTTTCTCAACTGCGGTCAGGGTGATTGTTCTGTGATAAGAGGCTCTGACGGAAGTGTTATTATGATTGACTGCGGTTCGGAAACCTACTCATCATTTGGAAACAGCGAGGTTATCCCTTATCTTATAAGCCACGATATACAAAAGATAGATGCTCTGTTTCTTACGCATTATCACAATGACCATGCAAGCGGTATTTGCGACCTTATTGAAGCAGGTTATGTAAAAAAGCTTATACTTCCCCAAAGAAGTCTTGCACATGACGAAAAAGAGCTTGCAAAGCAACTGCACATCAGTGCCGTAAAGGCTGATATTCCCATGGAGTATGTATCCGAGGGGAGCAGTCTTACAATCGGAAAAGGACATGTGTTTACAATACTTAATCCGTCAAAGGATTTGATAACCTCAGCCAATGACGGCTCTATGATAATAAACTACAGGTACGGAAGAAACAATATTCTGTACATGGGCGATGCAGAGGAAAAAGCCCAATACCGCGTCAGCAAAAAGCTTAATGACTGCGATATAATTAAGCTTGCACATCACGGTGACAAGTGCATAATGTCCGAAAGAATTGCCTCTCTTACAGATGCCGAGTATGCCGTTATTTCCTGTGCAAAGGACAATTACTACGGACATCCCGCAGACGAAACATTAAAGGCGTACAGAAATTCCGAAATACTCAGAACATACAATGGCGATATAAGCTTTATTCTTAATAAAAACAATATAATACGCAGGTGACCTGAAATGTATAATATTCAAAACGATATCAAAAATTCAATATTTTCTAATGTGTATATTTTTTGCGGTGAGGAAACCTACCTTGGCAAATACTATACCGAAAAAATTATATCCGCTCTTATAGATGAGGACACAAAGGAATTCAATCTTATGAAGATATATAACAGTCTTCCCGATGAGGCAGCTGTCGATACCTTTGCAAATTCATATCCGTTTATGAGCGACAAAAAAATACTTATTATAGAAAATACAGGTATTTTCAAAAAGATAGCGGAAAAGCAAAAAAACTTCTATACAGAACTTATATCAAATATTCCCGAATACCTTATTGTAATATTTCTGGAGACAGAAACAGACAAAAGAAGTGCCCTGTATAAGCTCATATCAAAAACATACCCCGTATGTGAGTTTGAATATCAGGAGCTGAGCTATCTTACAAGATGGATTTCCAGAATTATTTCGGACAGCAAAAGAAATATATCCACCGAAAATGCATCTCTTGTATGCGAAATGGCAGGTCCCTCGATGCATGCACTCAAAACCGAGGCGGACAAGCTCATTTCCTACACACCCGAAGGCGAGGAAATCTCGGAAGGCATCATAAACACTCTTGTCACAAGAAACATCGAAAACAGAGTATTTGCGATGATTGATGATATTGCATCGGGCGACAGTGCCAACGCTCTCATTAAGCTCTCTGACCTTAAAGCACTGGGTGAAGAGCCTATAAGAATAATAAACATTATATTCAATAAATTTGCAACATATCACAAGCTCCTTATACTAAAAGACCGCCCCATGAGAGAAATCTGCTCCATGTGCGGTCTCTATGAAAAGCATGCCCGTAATAATCTCCAACAGGCAAAAAAGCTCGGTGCAAGAAAAATAGCAAATGTGATGATGAAATGTCACGATATGGATTTCGCCGTCAAGGGCGGAACAATCGACAAATGGGTTGCAACCGAAATTATTATTGCAGAAGCTCTTTTATAGCTTATTGCTTCTAAGTATAATAACATATCCTGCAAGTGCACCTGCAATTATGCCTGTACCAAGCATGGCAAGTGCCAATATCCAGCGGTTATCCCCGCTTTCCGCGGGTGAATTTTCTGTAGGGGCGGCAGGCGGTACAGTTGGCAATGTATCGGGCGAATCTCCCGTAATTACTGCCGTACCGTCATCTGATACAACATGAA
>JAZREC010000204.1:0-2588 GCA_045660605.1 Clostridia bacterium | reverse complement strand
TATGGGTATGGCGGTAACCTTTGTTATGGTTCTGGCGGCTGCCCTTACAAATCTTGTATATAACTTTATTCTTGTACCGCTTAATGTAGAATATCTGCAGACTTTGTCATTTATTCTTCTTATAGCCGCTCTTGTTCAGTTTGTGGAAATGTTTGTTGCAAAAACGCTTCCTGCACTGTATAATGCTCTGGGCATATATCTGCCCCTTATTACGACAAACTGTGCAGTTCTGGGTGTAACCCTTCTTAACATAGAAAAAGGCTTTAATTTCTATGAGTCCATATGGTATGCATTCAGTGCGGCAATAGGCTTTACCGTTGCTATTGTACTCTTTGCAGGCGTAAGAGAAAGACTTGAGACAGCAGATATTCCAAAAGCCCTCAGGGGATTTCCCATTGCACTTATTACTGCAGGGCTTATTGCTATGGCGTTTCTCGGATTTCAGGGACTTTCGTTTTAGGAAAGGGAGGGTTTACTTATGAATAATATTTTGATACCTGCACTGTCCATCGGTGCTGTGGGACTGTTTTTCGGTGCTCTCCTTGCCTTTGCTTCCATTGTGTTCAAGGTTGATAAGGACGAAAGAATAGACAAGGTTTGTGAGCTTCTTCCCGGTGCTAACTGCGGAGGTTGCGGATATACAGGTTGCTCTGCGCTTGCAGAGGCAGTTGTTACCAAGGGCGAGAGTGCAACAAAATGCAATCTTATGACAGAAGATAAAAACGAAATCATATGTGCCATGATGGGAACAGCCGCATCAAAGATAGAGAAAAGATGCGCAAGGCTCAAATGTGCAGGCGTAAGCTCGGCATGTGCCGACAAATATGACTTTACTGGAATTGATGATTGCTTCACCGCATTTCAGTTAAACGGCGGTCCAAAATCCTGCGAATACGGATGTATGGGTCTTGGAAGCTGTGTGGAGGCTTGCGACTTTGATGCAATCAGCATCAAGGACGGCATAGCATCAATAGATGCGTCGAAGTGTACAGGCTGTGCAAGATGCGTATCCGCTTGTCCCAAAAACATAATTGAGCTTGTACCCGTAAGCAAAAAGGTATATGTTGCATGCAGTTCGACCGACAAGGGAGCCGTTACCAAAAGCTACTGCTCATCGGGATGCATAGGTTGCAAAATATGCGAAAAGAAATGCCCGTTTGAAGCAATAAAGGTAGAAGATAACCTGGCAAAAATAGACTATGACAAGTGTAAATCATGCGGTTTGTGTATAGAAGCTTGTCCGAAAAAGATTATACATACTGTATAAGAAAAACCTCTCAATAAGGAACATTGTCCTTTTTGAGAGGTTTGTTTATTTTATTTTGACGGAACAAACTTGGGCATAAGTTCAAGCTTAAAAAGATTGTTTCGGTGCTTTGTATCTATAAGCTCTTTTATTTCAGCCTCGGGTTCAATTCCCTTCAAAAAATCATTGTTCTTAAATATTTAAGTTTACAAAAATATATATTTATGCTACAATAAAGTATACTGCATTAAAGAGGTGTAACAAAAATGGCTGACAATAATTCTGAATATTTTAAGCATCAGATTTCCAACATAATAAACATACACAAAATAGTTACGCTTAACTATTTTGAATTTGAAAACAATTTTCAATACAAAGGCGAAAAGCACAATTTCTGGGAGCTTGTATATGTGGATAAGGGTAAACTTACTATAGAAACAAATAACGATGTCTTTACTCTGAATCAGGGCGAATGTGTATTTCACAGTCCAAATGAATTTCACAGCCACAAGGCCAATGGTGTTATAGCACCAAACTACTTTGTTATCTGCTTTGTGTGTAATTCGTCACATATGAATATATTCAGAAAGAAACATTTTAAACTGCCCGAAAAACACAGAAAATTCATTGCAGGCATTATAACCGAAGCACGACAGGTTTTTGACCTGCCGATTAACAAGCCTGACGAAAAACAATTAAAGGTCTCCCAAAGCGAGCTTATAGGCGGTCAGCAGATGATACGCACCTATTTAGAGCAATTTCTGATAATGCTTCTTCGTCAGGAATACGGAACTGCAAACATTTCTTCGGAAAAAGAAGCCTCAGAAAATCAACTTGCACTTCAAATGAAGCAAATACTTGATATGCACCTATACCAGAATATAAGCGTGGAAGATTTCTGCAGAAAAATGAAGTATTCAAAAGCTTACCTTTCAAAAATATTTTTGAAAGAGTTTGGCTGTACCATTCATTATTACATAACCTCCTCCAAAATAAAAGAAGCAAAAACAATGATAAGGGAACATATGTACAATTTCACACAGATTTCGGATATGCTGTGTTTTTCAAATCCTCTCTACTTTTCAAGAGTGTTTAAGAGGATAACGGGAATGTCCCCAAGCGAATATAAAAAATCAGTAAAAACGGACTAATACGATGTCAATACGGCATCGTATTTTTGTTTACAAAAAGATATGTTTATAATACAATTATGTATTCAAATGCGATTTTCGTTAATATATAATATAGCTGTAAGGAGGCGGTAATCTTGCGTATTGTAATCGGTTCAATACAATGTGAGGGTAACAGTTTAACACCCGTAAAAACAAAATATGAAGATTTT
>JAZREC010000203.1:0-1967 GCA_045660605.1 Clostridia bacterium | reverse complement strand
CGGTCAGGGTCGGTTGCGAGAAAGATTTTTGATGCGTTTTTTGCTTCTTTCTTAAGGCTTTTTATAAGATCGCCCTTGCCTCTTATTGTAATATACTTGGGCTCAAAGCCGTTGTCAGTATCAATACCGAGCTGGCTCTTGGGCAGGTCTATTATATGACCCATGCTTGCAACTACACTGTATCCCGAACCGAGATATTTTTTTATTGTGGTTGCTTTGGAGGGAGACTCCACTATTACGAGTTTTTTCTTCATTATATTTATCCCCTAATCTATATTGGTTTGCTGTAATATCCGCCCGGCAGGTGTATTATCATTCCCTTAAGCTCCATGAGCAAAAGAAGGGAATTGACCTCGGACGCTCCGATACCGGTTTTCTCACATATTGTATCCTTATGAAGAGAACCTGTATTTAAGGCTTCGAGAATTTTGCTCTCTGCCGTATGCTTGGGAGAAATTACTTCTTCCCTTGGAATATATTCTATTTGTTCGCATCCGTAGAAATTAAGAATGTCGCTTGCAGTTGTCACAAGGTTGGCACCGTCTTTGAGCAGATAGTTTGAACCCTTTGAGTTCATCGAATTGATATTACCCGGTACTGCAAAAACATCTCTGTCTTGTTCGAGTGCATATTTTGCCGTAATAAGAGAACCGCTCTTTATATCAGCCTCAACAACAACGGTTCCGCTTGATATTCCCGAAATAATTCTGTTTCTTTCGGGAAAATGGAATTTCTGTGCAATGGTTCCCAGAGGATATTCGCTTATCACAAGACCGCCTTTTATAATCCTCTTCATAAGTCCCGTATTGGATACGGGATAGCATATGTCCACTCCGCATCCTATGACTGCAACTGTCGGACTTTTTCCAAGAAGCGCTCCCTCGTGCGACATGGCATCTATTCCCGTTGCAAGTCCGCTTACCACAACGGCGCCCGAGGCCGATAGCTGCCTTGCAATGCCTTTTGCCGTTGTGAGCCCGTAGCCTGATGCCTTTCTTGTTCCGACCATTGCTATCATAAGATAGCTGTTTAAGTCAAATAGCTGTCCTCTTACATAAAGAATATTCGGAGGGGTGTGTATTTGCTTCAAAAGGTAAGGATATCTTTCATCATCAATGGAAATCACCTGTCCGCCGATATCGCTGAGACTTTTGAGCTCGTCTTTGGCACGGTTTAAGTCCTTGTCAGAAAGAAGCCTTATATCCTCTGCAGTAAAATCATACACGGATAAGTATTCCTCTTTGTCTGCCTTATATATACTCTCAATGTCACCGAAATGCGAAAGTAATCTGTTTTGTTTTGCTCTGGAAATACGGCAGACAGAGTCAAGCCATACCCAAAGAATATTATTTTCCAAATACATCATCTCCTGCCTACATTTTAATACATTACTATAAAGAAATGAATTTGTAAAGAGTTTTTTTCAAAAAATTTATAATATAGGAAGAAAAAATATTTTTTGGCTTGATTGTACGGACGGGAGTTTTTATAAAAATAGGTTGTATAACTTACATTGTTCATTACAATCAAAAAGAGTAACGCCCACCCTGCTATAAGTTGGCGTTACTCTTTTTTGTAACAAAATATTATGGCATAACTTTTTCTACAATTTCGGCATTGGAAACACATTGAAAACAATTTTCTTTTTTCCCCTAGCATAATCGCATGCTAATTTCGTTCCGCTTTTTGGCTGATAATCTGTTACACTTCTTTTGCTGTATTTTCTCATCGGCGGAAGATAATTTTCATCATAGTAGAATATACAGTAATCGCTTCTATCAATCATCTCACGATTTCTCTCTACATATGATGCTTTTCCCGAATTTGTAATTTTTTCGGGATAATATGTATCATCATAAAACTCAAGAAGACATTCTCTGTAGAAATCATCAATATATTCATATACTGCTCTCACATAAATTCTTTGTATGTGTAAATGTCTTTCTTTAAGCTTGGTTACGATATCA
>JAZREC010000202.1:0-4708 GCA_045660605.1 Clostridia bacterium | reverse complement strand
GGACCGAACTCAAAAAAGACCGATGCTGTATACGGCATTACTCCTGACGGTACAGCAATTATGGAGATATCCCAAGCAGCGGGAATAACTCTTGTAAATGGCGTGGAACGCAATCCCATGTATACCACTACATACGGAGTGGGCGAGATGATTGCCGATGCTATGGAAAAGGGATGCAGAAACTTTATAATAGGTATAGGCGGAAGTGCCACCAACGACGGCGGAGCAGGTATGCTTTCGGCACTTGGCTTTGATATACTGGATTGTGACAGAAACCTCATAAAGCTCGGTGCACAGGGACTTAAGGATGTAGCCTTTGTATCTGGTGCGAATGCAAACAAAACACTTTCGGAGTGTAAATTCAGTATTGCATGCGATGTAAAAAATCCGCTTTGCGGACCAAACGGCTGCAGTGCAGTATACGGACCGCAAAAGGGTGCGGACGATAGCATGATAGCCGATATGGATAGGTGGCTTGAGAATTTCTGTGAGGTATCCAAAAGGGAATTCCCATGTGCAGACAAGGATGCCCCCGGAGCAGGAGCAGCAGGCGGTTTGGGATTTGCTTTTATGACATTTCTCGGAGGCATGCTTACAAACGGAATAGAGCTTATTCTGAGTGAAATAGGTATTGAGCAAAGCATTGCAAAATCCGACCTTGTTATCACAGGCGAGGGAAGACTCGATTCGCAGACAATTATGGGTAAGACCCCTGCAGGCGTTGCATCAATTGCAGGTAAATACAAGGTTCCCGTAATAGCATTTTCTGGCTGTGTGACCCGTGATGCAGGTGTTGTTAACGAAAACGGCATAGATGCCTTTTTCCCGATAGTGAGAACGCCTTGCACACTAGATGAAGCAATGGACAGCAAAAATGCTTATGACAATATGTCGGATACCGCAGAACAGGCCGCAAGAATAATAAAAATTTACAGAAAATAATACAGGAGAAATTATCGTGAAAAACATAATAGGATATTATACAAAAACACCTTTGGTGCTCAGAATAATCATTGGACTTATAATAGGCATATGCCTTGGCTTGTGGGTTCCTTCCGCAAGCGGGCTTGGAATACTCGGAACACTCTTTGTAGGTGCACTCAAGGCAATTGCACCTGTGCTTGTGTTTGTTCTCGTTATATCTTCTCTTGCAAGTGCGGGAGAGGGTATAGGCAAGAGATTTCGCACAGTAATCATACTTTATATGCTGTCCACATTTATAGCGGCGGCTTTGTCTGTTGTTGCAAGCTTTATATTCAAGGTACAAATTCCGCTTACCCTTTCTGCAAGCGAGCAGACCGCACCTTCGGGTCTCGGAGAGGTACTGAGCAGTCTCTTGGGTAATATGATAGTAAATCCCATAACATCTATTGCAAACGGAAATTATGTGGGTATTCTCACATGGTCAATAGTATTGGGTATTACTCTTCGTGCTTCTTCCTCGGAAACAAAGAAGGTTCTTTCGGATATCTCAAATGCAGTTTCAAAGGCAGTTGGCGGTATTATTCAGCTTGCACCCTTTGGTATAATGGGTCTTATATACGGCTCTGTAAATGAGTATGGACTCAATATTTTTGTGGATTACGGCAGACTTCTGCTTGTTCTCGTTGGCTGTATGCTTGCGGTTGCATTTGTTATAAATCCATTTATTGTATTCCTTCTGCTCAGAAGAAACCCGTATCCGCTTCTTATCAAATGCTTAAGAGAATCGGGAATAACCGCATTTTTCACACGAAGCTCTGCGGCAAATATCCCTGTTAATATGGCTCTTTGCGAAAAACTTGGCCTTGAAAAGGAATACTACTCCGTATCCATTCCTCTTGGTGCTACCATCAATATGGACGGTGCGGCAGTTACAATTACAGTTATGTCACTTGCTGCGGCATTCTCTGTCGGAGCAGATGTAAATATTTTCTCTGCAATTCTTTTAAGCTTCATAGCAACACTTGGTGCATGCGGTGCATCAGGTGTGGCGGGCGGTTCGCTTTTGCTTATACCCATGGCGTGTTCGCTTCTTGGTGTAAATTCAGATGTTGCAATGCAGGTTGTCAGCGTAGGCTTTATAATCGGTGTTATACAGGATTCTGTTGAGACAGCCCTTAATTCTACCGGTGATGTTTACTTTGCCGCAACTGCAGATTACCGCGATCGCTTAAAGAGGGGAGAGAAAATACCTTTCTTTGACAAATAATTTATGTAGGGAGTAAGAGTGTGAAAGCGATTACAGGCGGAAAAATCATTCTTAAAGACAGAATATGTGACGGAGTGCTTCTCTATACAGACAAAATAGAGGGCATAGTATCAGAGGTCCCTGCAGGTGCCGAGGTTATAGATGCATGCGGAGGATATGTGTCACCGGGTCTTATTGATATCCACATACACGGCTATCTCGGCAAGGATGTGTGTGACGGTGAGGAAGAGAGTATAAGAACTATTTCCAAAGGACTTTTGGCAAACGGAGTTACAGGCTATCTTCCCACAACTATGACAGAGGATATGTCTGTTATTCGCAAGGCACTTGAGGTTTGCCGCTCTCTTAAGGAGGAGAGCAAGGAGTGGGACGGAAGTACCATTCTAGGCTGTCATGCAGAAGGCCCCTTTATAAGCGAGAAGAAAAAAGGTGCTCAGGATGCCAAATACATACTCAAACCCGATGCTGATTTTGTAAAGGAATATTCCGATATTATAAGCATAATAACCCTCGCACCCGAGGAGGATACAGAGAATTTTGACGCCATAAGACAAATGTGCAGAGATACAAATGTTGTAGTTTCTATGGGTCATACCTCCTCCGACTATGATACCGCAATGAAAAGTACCGCTGTCGGTGTAAAGCACGCAACACATCTTTTCAATGCCATGACACCCCTTGCACACCGTGCACCCGGAGTTGTTACTGCGGTATTTAATTCTGATGTAAGCTGTGAGCTTATTGTTGATACATTCCATGTTGACACAAGCTTGTATGATATATTGTGGAAGCTCAAGGGAAGAAAGCTCTGTTTCATAACAGACTGTCTCCCTGCAGGCGGACTTCCCGAGGGAGAATATACCCTCGGCGGTCAGAAGATAATATACAAGGGCATTGTTTGCCGTCTGGAAGACGGTACTGTAGCCGGAAGTATACTGCATCTTAATAACGGTGTATGGAATGTTCACAAAAATTCCAATATACCTTTGTGGGAGTGTGTCAACGGTGCTTCCCTTAACCCTGCAACAACACTTGGTATCGATGATACAAAGGGTTCGCTTGATGTAGGCAAGGATGCAGATATTATAATTACAGATTCACAGTTTAATGTTAGGAAAACCATAATAGGAGGAAAAGTTAAATATGAATATCAAGGTTAATGCAAAGCTCGACCCAAAGTTTATGCCTCTTTCTGTTGTATGCAGAGATATGAGGTAGGCTACTGCAAAGGACGGTCAGGATTTAGTAATCGGTGTAGAAAGAAACAAGGGCTATACCACAGTTTACAAAACCCGTATTTTCAAAGACGGAACAGGACATGACGAGGAGAATTTTGCTTTTGTAGAAAGAATGGCAAAATCACTTCTCTGGGTAGCAGGCGGCTACAAGATAATTATCGCAGGAAGCGAAATCATAGGAAATAAAATCAAGGAAGCATATACATACGGCGGACTCAGAGACTTTGATGTTCGTTTTATGGAGAGAGTATACGAGCAGTCCTTTGTTGTAGAAGTAAGAGGTATAGAGGATGCTCCCCAAAACAAGTCAGCAGCAGCTCCTATAGGAAGACATCTTGACGGATGCAGAATAGGTTTTGATGCAGGCGGAAGTGATAGAAAGGTAAGTGCTGTTGTAAACGGTGAAAGCGTATATTCCGAAGAGGTTGTATGGTTCCCCAAGACAAACACAGACCCCGATTATCACTATCAGGGAATTCTGGAAGCTATGAAGACCGCAGCATCCCATATGCCAAGAGTTGATGCAATCGGTGTTTCCAGTGCAGGTGTATATGTAGACAATCGTATAATGGTAGCTTCCCTGTTCCTCAAGGTAAGTGATGAGGATTTTGACAAGAAAGTTAAAAATATGTATATAGATGTTGCAAAGGAGATTGGCGAAAATATTCCCATCGAGGTTGCAAATGACGGAGATGTTACAGCACTTGCAGGTGCTATGGACTTAAATGACGATTCTGTTCTCGGTGTTGCTATGGGTACATCAGAAGCAGGCGGATATGTTGACCCCGAGGGCAATATCACAGGCTGGCTCAACGAGCTTGCATTTGTTCCCGTTGACTTTAATAAGGATGCAATGGTTGATGAGTGGTCAGGAGATTACGGATGCGGAGTTAAGTATTTTTCTCAGGACGGTGTTATTAAGCTTGCACCCTATGCAGGCATAGAGCTTGACGAAAATCTTTCCCCTGCAGAAAAGCTCAAGGTAGTTCAGGGACTTATGAAGGAAGGCGACCAGAGAGCAAAGGATATCTATGATACAATCGGTGCATACTTTGGTTATGCTATCGCATTCTATACAGAGTTCTATGATATTAAGCATGTTCTTATCATGGGCAGAGTTACATCAGGAGAGGGCGGAGTTATGATACTCAATCGTGCTCAGGAGGTTCTTGATACAGAATTCCCCGAGTTGGCATCAAAAATCACACTTCATATTCCCGATGAAAATTCCCGCAGAGTAGGACAGTCTGTAGCAGCAGCGAGTCTTCCCGAAATTAAG
>JAZREC010000201.1:0-2084 GCA_045660605.1 Clostridia bacterium | reverse complement strand
TTTTTATAAGATGCTCAAGAAGGTCAAGCGGACCCTCAAAGCTATCTGTCTTAAATATAATTTCTTCCATCAGAATATCAATCCCACAATAGTATTTATGAAGCTCACCACAAATGTTCTCATTGTCAGAAGGACGGCATTAAGAACATTTGTAAAGAGCAGAGCCATAAGTATAAATGATGAGTACTGCTCAAGTCTGTAAAAGGTCTCCCTAAAGCGGTATGGCAAAAATTCAAGAAGAACCTTTGTGCCGTCAAGCGGGGGAATGGGGATCAGGTTAAAGCACATGAGACCCACATTAAGCTGAATTGCATAAAGAAGCACAAGATATATAAACTCATTTACATTGCTGTACGGTGCGTATCTTACAAAGGCCGAAAGAATAAGCGAAAGAACCAGTGCTGTAAGAAAATTCATAAAAGGTCCTGCAAGAGATACAACTACAACCCCTGCTCTGCGGTTTCTGAAGTTATATGGATTAATAGGTACAGGCTTTGCCCAGCCAAATCTGAACAGAAACAGACACAGAGTACCCATAGGGTCAAGATGGTCCAGGGGATTTAAGCTGAGTCTTCCGTTGTATTTTGCTGTATTGTCACCCATAAGGTAAGCCGCATATCCGTGTGCAAATTCGTGAAGCGAAAGTGCAAGTATAAGTCCGGGTATGCCCAGGAGTAAACCCATTAAATAGTTAGTCATGTTATAAGCACCTCTCAAAGAACATCATTTCGGATAATGTCATCATAGGTTTCTCTCTTGACTATAATTCTGCTCTTGCCGTCTTTTGCAAAAACAACGGCAGGTCTCGGGAGTCGGTTGTAGTTGCTTGACATTGAATAGTTGTATGCACCTGTTGACATTACTGCGAGAATATCGCCTGTTTTTGCTTTTGGCAGATGTGCGTTTTTGATGATAATGTCACCAGACTCACAGCATTTTCCGCATACAGTTACGGTTTCTTCCGCTGTGTCGGTTGCTCTGTTTGCCAAAACGCCGTCATATACAGCGTCATAGAGAATATATCTGGGGTTATCCGCCATACCGCCGTCAACCGAAACATATTTGCGGACACCCTCTATATCTTTAATATTGCCAATTGTATAGAGCGTAATACCTGCATCGCCCACTATTGAGCGTCCGGGCTCCATAAGAATGAAGGGGAGATCAATGTTCTCGGCATTGCATATGCCCTTTATAACCTTGGAAACGGCTTCTATATATTTGCCGTATTCGACGGGGGTATCCTCTTTTGTATAGCTTATACCGAAGCCTCCGCCAAGGTCAAGTGTGGTAAGCGGAATATCAAATTCCTTTTTGAGCTTAATGTAATATTTCATCATAATCTCTGCCGCGTGGCAAAACGGCTCGGGGTCAAAAATCTGCGAGCCTATGTGGCAGTGTATTCCGATAAGGTTTACATTTTTGAGTGTTTTGCACTTCTGTGCGGCTTTGTCAGCCTCTCCGTTTTCTATACAAAAACCGAATTTGGAGTCTATCTGTCCTGTACTTATAAACTCATGGGTATGAGCCTCTACACCTGGCTTAATCCTCAAAAGAACATTAACCTTTTTGTTCATTTCTCCCGATATGGAGTCGAGCATATCAAGCTCCATGTAGCTGTCTGCAACGATTGTTCCTACGCCTTCTTTAACAGCCATATACAGCTCATCATAGCTTTTGTTATTACCGTGAAAATATATGTTTTTCGGGTCAAAGCCTGCCTTTAGTGCAGTATAAAGCTCACCGCCCGATACCACATCAACCCCGAGACCCTCCTCGGAGGCTATGCGGTACATATACATTGCAGAAAGAGCCTTGCTTGCATATAGAGCCATGCCTTTGCCGTCATAAAACATTTCTATTGAGTTTTTGTACGCGCGCATATTTGTGCGGATTTGATTTTCGTCCATTACATAGAGCGGAGTGCCGTACTCTTTGGCAAGCTCTGTTGTATCGCAACCGCCGATTTCAAGATGGTTTTGACTGTTGATTTGTAAATTACTTAGTGCAAACATGTTTGTGTCCCTTCTTAAAGATTAAACTATCCAGTATAATATACAATTATAACATTTATTTTTTTGGCT
>JAZREC010000200.1:0-1183 GCA_045660605.1 Clostridia bacterium | reverse complement strand
AAAGTTGTCAATACTCAAAATGCCTATATTTTTTATTATAATGTTAATATTTGACTTTTAAATATATATATGTTATAATTTTTATTTGTGTAATGAATATGCGTTATCCGTACATACAATACAAAGGAGATGTGATATATTATGAAACTCGGTATAGTGGGACTTCCAAATGTCGGCAAAAGTACCTTGTTTAATGCTATTACGCAAGCAGGTGCGGAATCTGCAAACTATCCGTTTTGCACAATAGAGCCGAATGTCGGAGTTGTTGCAGTACCAGACGAAAGACTTGATAAGCTTCGCGATATGTATAATCCGCAGAAATATACTCCTGCAACAGTAGAATTTGTTGATATTGCAGGATTGGTTAAGGGAGCAAGCAAGGGCGAGGGTCTTGGTAATAAGTTCCTGTCTCATATAAGAGAGGTTGATGCGATTGTTCATGTGGTAAGATGCTTTGAGGATCCCAACATTGTTCATGTTGACGGAAAAATCGGTCCTGCAAGAGATATAGAAACTATCAACATGGAACTGATATTCGCTGACATGGAAATGGTTGAAAAAAGAATAGATAAGACCAAGAAGGCAATGAAGGGCGGAGACAAAAAATATCAGGCAGAACTTACAATGCTTGAAAATATATATGATGCCCTCGAAAACGGTAAAGCTGCAAGAACCCTCTCCTATTCCAAAGAAGAGAAAGAAATACTCAAAGAAATATCCCTTCTCACATTAAAGCCGGTAATATACGCGGCAAATGTATCGGAAGATGACTTTGTTAACGGAATAGATGACAATAAATTTGTAAAAGAGCTTACAGAAATCGCCGATGCAGAAGGTTCGGAAGTTCTCCCTATCTGTGCAAAGATAGAGGAAGAAATCACTGAACTTGACGACAGCGAAAAGGGTGAATTCCTTGCAGAGCTCGGCATTGATGAATCCGGTCTTAACAGACTTATCAAAAAGAGCTATCACCTTCTCGGTCTGATAAGCTATCTTACAGCTGGCGAACCCGAAGTAAGAGCATGGACAATCAAGCAAGGAACAAAGGCACCACAGGCTGCAGGAAAAATTCATACTGACTTTGAAAGAGGATTTATAAGAGCAGAAGTTATATCCTTTGACGATCTCATGTCTTCGGGCACATATGCAGCAGCAAGAGAAAAGGGTCTTGTCCGTCTTGAGG
>JAZREC010000199.1:0-2272 GCA_045660605.1 Clostridia bacterium | reverse complement strand
CCTTGGGTTTGCCAAGAATTTGTCCTTCATGTACAACCACCGTATCTGCTCCTATTACAAAAGTGTTTTTTGCACACAATTTTACAGCGGAGCTTGCTTTTATAAAGGACAGCTCTCTTACATATAAGCTCGGGTCTATATCCTTTGATATGATATCCTCGTCTGTATCGCAGACAACAATATCAAATTTGAGACCTATATTTTCCAGAAGCTCTCTCCGTCTTGGAGATTTTGAGGCTAAAACAATTTTTCGCATCAGAATGTACCTGTGGAGCCAAAGCCCCCGCTTCCTCTCTCGGTTTTATCAAGTTCCTCTGCCCTGATAAATCTTGCATGGGCTACGGGAAGTATTACAAGCTGGGCTATTCTTTCACCCTTAGCGAGTGTATATTCCTCACTGCTAAGATTAACAAGTCCTACCTTGATTTCGCCTGTATAATCGCTGTCTACAACACCTACACAATTGGATAGTGTAATTCCGTGCTTTACGGCAAGACCGCTTCGTGCAAATATGAATGCGCCGTATTCCTTTGACGGAAGCTCTATTGCAATACCTGTTGGTATGAGCTTTCTTTCGAGTGGTTTTAATACAATACTTTCCTCAATGCATGCCGAGAGGTCCATACCTGCAGAGCCTTCTGTTGCATAAAACGGCATCTTTTGTTCTGTATTGTTATCCAAAAATTTAATTTTTACATAAATTTCATTCATACATTTATTTTCCTTTCGGCATTATACACCACGGTAATAGTGTCCTCTGGTGAAGTCAAAATCCGCTTTTTCTGCATTTTTGAATTTTGCAAATATTACATCTGCTTCCTCGGCTGTTTCTACAGTAAAAATAAATCTGTGTGCCTCTATAGAGCAAGCTGTAAGCTCGTCCATTCTGTCTGCCATATATACAGGCAAAGAATTGTATACGGTATTTATGCAGGGACCTTTTTCGGAAATAAGAGGAAAAAGTGCTCCCTTTCTGTCCTTTAACCAATAATAATCGTCACCGCATCCGCATTTATCAAAAGAAGACTTTACAACACAGTTCTGCATAGTCATAAGCGGTATTCTGCCGTATGAAATTACCTCAATCGGCAGGTATTTTGCAAGCTTTTTAACAGACACAATATTAAGCTCGGGGGATACGCAAACACTCTTTATACCAATGTCCGCCATAAACTTAATTGAAGATGAATTATATATGTTAAGTGCAAAATCTGCATTTATCATGCGGTCCTTTATTGACAGCTGAGATAGGTTTGATGCATATATCTCCCCGGGCAATAAATCCGTATTTATCGGGAATATATCTCTTGATATTGACGGCAGAATAACTGCTGTCTTTATATCCAAAGCATCTATATACTTTTTATTATTTACATACAAGCTGTATGGTATGAGAATTTTATCCACGCCGTTTCGGACTGCGCAGTCAAGCTGTGCCATTGTTCTTACCTGAACATTAAGGAATGGCTTTGTTTTCCTGCTTGTTTCTGCCTCAGGAAGACAGAATTTGGTGTGTACAGGCTCCCGTGCTGAAAAGCTTAATTCTTCTTTAAGCTTCTCTGCAGTTGTTCTGCGAAGTTCGTTAATTTCCCTTATGGGAATACTTATATTTTCCTGTACATCTATTTGAACATCCACCGCTCTAAAGGGTGTATTTCCAAGCTTCGTAAGCTGAGCTTCTATTCTGTCGGAAGTTATAGGAACCGATACCGCCTCTTCTGCAGGAGCTTGTCCCACAGCACAAACCGTCCTTCCCCTTGCTTTCATAGTAAGCCTTAACGGCTCTCCCAATTTAAGCTCTGCTTTTACAGAAATATCTATTGGTAAGTGGGGTTTGCGTATAAGCTCCGATGCAGTGTTGTGGACTTTAGTGCTTATATTACTGTATACCTTATCATTATTTTCGCAGTAATTAAGCATATGTCTTCCTGTGTTTCCGTATAAATATGATTTTGTAAAGCCGTTTCTGCTGAATATATTTTCAAGATATGACAAATCCTCATTTCTTACCTTACCGCCGTTTCGGTACTTATCATAAACAGATGTAACGATGGAAACATATTCTGCACTTTTCATTCTTCCCTCAATTTTGAGAGACTTGACATTACATTCTTTGAGGGTATCCATTTCTTCTATAAGCCACAAATCCTTGAGGCTTAAGAGGTATTTTTCCTTTTGTGACAAAGGCTTATTACCTCTGCTCATAAGTGTATACGGACGTCTGCATGCCTGAGCACATGCTCCCCTGTTACCGCTTCTGCCTCCGATGAAA
>JAZREC010000198.1:0-13281 GCA_045660605.1 Clostridia bacterium | reverse complement strand
TGAGAGTTCTTTCTTCTCTCGTTGTTGATATGTGCAATCTTCATGCATTCGGTACAAAGGCTATGATGGAGGCGGCTATAGAGGGTCTTACACGCGAGGACGGCACAAGACCTCTTCTTATTGCAGTTACACAGCTTACATCAACGAGCGAAGAAAGAATGCAAAATGAGCTTCTTATAAACCAGCCCATAGACAAGCTTGTAATGCACTATGCATCAAATGCCAAGGAGGCAGGTCTTGACGGTGTTGTATGTTCACCGCTTGTGGCACAGAAGGTTCACGATGTCTGCGGTAAGGATTTTGTTACGGTTACTCCCGGAATAAGATTTAAGGATTCGGGTGTCGGCGATCAGGTAAGAATTATGACCCCTGAGGAAGCAAACAAAATCGGCTCTGACTATATTGTTGTAGGAAGACCCGTTACAGAGGCACAGGACCCCGTAGAAGCATACAGAAGATGTGTAAGAGAATTTGTAGGAGGTACAAAATAATGGATAGACTTATAGCTAAGGATTTACTTTCAATCGGTGCAGTTTTTTTAAGACCCGAGGAGCCTTTTACATGGGCAAGCGGAATTAAAAGTCCTGTTTACTGCGATAACAGACTCACACTTACAAGCCCCAAGGTAAGAGATGATGTGGAGAATGCTCTCAGTGAGACAATAAAGAGAGAATATCCCGATTGCGAGGTTCTTATGGGAACATCTACCGCAGGTATTGCACATGCGGCAATCACAGCTCATATAATGGGACTTCCCATGGGATATGTACGTAGCTCGTCCAAGGACCACGGCAGAGGCAACCAGATAGAAGGAAAGCTCGAAAAGGGACAGAAGGTTGTTGTAGTAGAAGACCTTATTTCCACAGGCGGAAGCGTAATAGATGTTGTAAATGTTCTTCGCGAGGCAGGAGCAGAGGTTCTTGGAATAGTATCCATCTATACCTACGGCATGAAGAAAGGTATAGAAAGACTCAAGGAAGCAAATGTAAAAAATGTCAGCCTTACAAATTTTGACACAGTTGCAAAGGTAGCTGCAGAGACAGGCTATATCAAGGAAGAGGATATAGAAAGACTTATAGCATTCAGAAACAACCCATCTGACGAAAGCTGGATAAAATAATTCCCGAAAGGAATGAAGAAAATGAGAAATCTTATAGACATTATGGATTTGTCTGTAGGTGAGATAGACGAGCTTATAGCCAAATCACAGGATATTATACAAAACCCCGATAAATACAGAGAAAAATGTAAATATAAAAAGCTTGCCACATTGTTTTTTGAACCGTCAACAAGGACGAGACTAAGCTTTGAAGCGGCTATGATGGAGCTTGGCGGAGGAGTTTTGGGATTTTCGGATGCCAATTCCAGCTCTGCAAAAAAAGGTGAGAGCGTGTCCGATACCGTATCTGTTGTAAGCGGATATGCAGATATCATAGCTATGCGCCATCCCAAAGAGGGTGCACCTGTTGTTGCGGCTATGAAGAGTGAGGTTCCCATAATCAATGCGGGCGACGGAGGACATAACCATCCGACTCAGACCCTTGCTGACCTTCTTACTATCAAAATGGAAAAGGGCAGACTTGATAATCTTACAATCGGTCTTTGCGGAGACCTTAAGTTCGGAAGAACAGTACATTCACTTGTTGCCGCAATGTCACGCTACAAGGGTATTAAGTTTGTTCTCATATCCCCCGATGAATTAAAGCTTCCAAGCTATGTTAAGGACAATTACCTCAAGGCAAACGGCATAGAATATGTACAGACAACCTCACTTGAGGATGTAATCGGAGAACTTGACATAGTATATATGACAAGAGTACAGAGCGAAAGATTTTTCAACGAAGAGGACTATCTGAGACTCAAGGACATCTATATTCTTGACAGTGCCAAGATGCAAAAAGCAAAAGACGATATGATAGTTATGCATCCGCTTCCCAGAGTCAACGAAATATCAGTTGATATAGATTCTGATAAGAGAGCATGCTATTTCCGTCAGACAAAATACGGAAAGTATATCCGTATGGCACTTATACTTAAGCTTTTGGAGGTGGAATAAATGACAATAGATTCCATTAAAAACGGTGTAGTTATAGACCATATCAAATCGGGCAAAGCTATGGAAATATACAGCCTTTTGAACCTTGAAAATACCGATTGGCAGGTGGCTATAATAAAAAATGCACCGAGCAAAAAACTCGGTAAAAAGGATATAATAAAAATAGCTTCGGATGTCACACTCGATCTTGATGTTCTGGGATTTATCGACCCCGATATAACAGTAAATATCATAAAGGACGGCAAGCTTTCCGAAAAGAAGCATATAGAACTTCCGAAAAAAATTACAGATGTTATAAAGTGCAAAAATCCCCGTTGTATAACAACAACAGAACAGGGAATATCCCATGTTTTCGAGCTTAAAGATGAAGATAAGAGGATATACCGCTGTATGTACTGTGAGGCAAAGGCGGAGTAAATAAAAAAATATATATGCACAAAATACAAGCACCTCTACATATATTGATAGTGTGTCAATATATGGAGGTGCTTTTTGTGTTTTCGTTTTTGCTGGAGCTGATGCCAAAGATGTTGTTTATGACATCGTATGTCACAAATGTAAGCTCTTTTGCTAAGCCCCTCACAGCAGAGGAAGAACAAATGTATTTAAGAAGATACCGCGACGGCGACAAAGAGGCAAAAAACATACTCATAGAAAGAAACTTGCGTCTTGTGGCCCATGTTGTAAAAAAATACCCCTGTGCAGGAGATAATGATGACCTTATAAGTATAGGCACAATCGGACTTATCAAGGCAATAACCTCTTATAAAGAAAACAAGGGAACCAGACTCAGTACATATGCCGCCAGATGTATAGAAAACGAAATCCTTATGAGTATGCGTCAAAACAGAAAAAAGCAGAATGAAGTTCTTTTGCAGGATCCCGTCGGCAAGGATGCAGACGGCAAGGAAGTGTCGCTTATAGACAGGATAGGTGCAGATGAGGACGACATATTTCATGAAGTAGAAACAAAGATGCAGATAAGAGAGCTCTATTCCAAAATGGCTAAGGTCCTGAGCAAAAGAGAAAGAAAGATAATAGAGCTGAGGTACGGTCTCTCTGGAGCATCAGCCTTTACACAAAGGGAGATTGCCTCGTTTCTTGGCATATCCCGTTCATATGTTTCAAGAATAGAGAAAAAAGCCCTGAAAAAGCTTCGTGCTAGCTTGACAAATCCTCTATGAGGATAAACATATCCTCTTTGGAAACCAGTTCTATTCCTGCAGTAAGTGCATTTATATCCTCCGATGTGAGATAATACGGGTTAATGCTTTCAACAAAAGTAACAATCTCGGTTCCGTCCTCTTTTTTGGTTATGAGCAGGACGGAATCTTTGTTAGGGTCATATCTGAGGATATATCTCTCGGTAGGGGAATTTTCCGTGGAAACTTCTTTGTCGTATTCATTTTGCGGAATTGTCTGTTTGTTTGATGTGTTATAAATATAGTCAGTTGAGGGCTTTTTTTGATTGTCAAGAGAAATAAAGGTTACTGTCACTATAAGACATAGTCCTGTATAAAAAAGAATTTTTGCACTCTCTTTCATATATCCGAACCTCCGATTGGTATTTTTGTTATTATTGCCATGTAATTTTAAACTATTCGTAAATTGATTGTAACAATAATTTATTATTTATATGGTATAATAGAAAATGAATAAATAGATTTTTTATGTTTTAATAAATATATACACACAGAAACGAGGAATCGGCTATGGACAATTTGGACAAAGTCAGAGCAAGGCAAAAGTCCAGAACGGAAAAAAAGGCAAAATTGAAGTCCCGAAACACAGAGAAAAAGGCACCCGTAAATGCAACTGCACCTGTAAAAAAACGCAGACGCAGAAAGAAGAAATACGAATGGGTGTTTACGGCACTTAAAATTATGTTTTTGGTATTTCTTGCCGCTGCAATTGGTTTTGGAATATGGGTTTTCAGCATTATCGACTTCAGCTTCGGAGACGATTTAAGCTCAATGAATCTCAATATCTCTTCCAAGGTCTACTACACAGATGCGGGAGGAGATGCTGTCCAGTATGCACAGTTTGATGCATCGGAAAAGAGAATATGGATACCTATCGATAAGATGCCCAAAAATCTTATAAATGCGTTTGTATCCATAGAGGACCAGAGATTTTTCAAACACAGGGGAGTAGATATCAAGCGAACGGTCGGAGCTACCCTCAACTATGTACTTAAAGGAGACTCTTCCTACGGCGGAAGCACCATAACACAACAGCTTGTAAAGAATATTACAGAGGATAACGAGAGAACAAAGAGCCGTAAGGTAAGAGAAATTCTCAGGGCACTTGTGCTGGAAACAAAGCTAAGCAAGGAACAGATACTGGAGATGTATCTCAATACAATATATCTCGGACAGGGTGCAAACGGAGTAGAAGCCGCATCGAATATCTATTTTTCCAAGGATGCATCAGAGCTGACCCTTGCAGAGAGTGCATGTATTGCGGGAATTACGCAGTATCCTGCAAAATATGACCCAATACTTCAGCCTGAGGCAAATAAGAATAAGAGACAGATTATTCTTGATAAGATGCTCGAATTCGAATATATCAGCAAAGAGGAGCATGACCAGGCAGTAAACGAAGATATTAAGCTTAATGTCGGAGAGGCAAGCAGTGTAAAGATACAGTCATATTTCCTTGACCATCTGTTTGAAGAAATCCAGAAGGACTTGGTTGCCAAGGGCTATACGGCAGAATTTGCCGCAAATATGATATATAACGGCGGACTTAAAATATATTCCACAGTTGACCCTCGTGTGCAGGAGATTATGGAGGATTATTTTGAAGGTGATTCAAACTTCCCCCGTCTTGCAGGAAGTACACAGCCTCAGGCGGCAATGGTAATATGCGAACCGCAGACAGGCAAAATCAAGGGAATAGTAGGAGGCAGAGGCGAAAAGGACAGAAACCGCGGATTAAACAGAGCCACACAGTCAAAGAGACAGCCCGGCTCGTCAATCAAACCGATTGCGGTATATGCCCCTGCAATAGACCTCGGACTTATAACCCAGTCAACAACAGTTGATGATTCACCGCTTGATGTAGACGGATGGAGACCCAAGAATTCGGGCGGTAACTTCCGCGGAGATGTTTCGGTAGAAACGGCTGTAACATGGTCATATAACATTCCTGCGGTAAGAGTTCTTGAGGAGGTCGGAGTAAACCGTTCCTTTGATTACATGAAGAATAAGCTTCATGTGGACTCATTAGTTGATTCCAGAGAGAAAAACGGTAAGGTATTTACAGACAAAAACCTTTCATCGCTTGCTCTTGGCGGTCTTACAGACGGTGTTACGGTTATGGAGATGAATACCGCATATGCCGCACTTGCCAACGGCGGTATGTATATAGAACCTCATATGTATACCAAGGTCTATGATGTAGAGGGTAAGCTCATTCTTAATAAAGAACCAAAGAGAGAGAAGGCATTTGCACCGTCAACATCATATATAGTAACTCAGCTTCTTAAGAGCGTTGTCCGAAGCGGAACAGGCACAGGAGCACAGATATCCGGCATAGACACCTGCGGTAAGACAGGAACAACTGACGATAACAAGGATAGATGGTTTATAGGATATACACCTTATTATTGCGGTTCTGTGTGGTTTGGATACGACAGCCCTAGGGCAATTTCCTATGGCGGAAATAACCCCGCACTTGTTATATGGGATAATGTTATGTCAAAGATACACTCGGGACTTCCCGAGAAGCATTTTGCACCGCCTCAGGGCGTAGAAAAACGGACGGTTTGCAGCCGAAGCGGAGCACTTCCCACGGGATCATGCCCGACAATTACACAGTACAGCGACCCCGAGCGTGCAAAGCATAAATGTACGAGCGACCATGCTTATATCGGAACAAAGCCGTATATGAGCATAGAGGAGTATAACGGCGAGGAAGAAGAGGAAAACGAGGAGAACGAAGAGGGCGAAAACACGGAAGATGAAAACAGCGAGGATAAACCCGAAAGCGAGGGTGCTTCAAACAGCGAAACTAACGCCGAAGCCCCCAAGCCAAATGATAATCCGGCACCGCCTGATACAGAGTAAGGAGAGATTGCTATGAGGATAATTACAATAAGCCGTGAATTCGGAAGCGGAGGAAGAGAGATAGGAAAGAGACTTGCAGATATTCTGGGTTTTGATTACTATGACAGAGAGATTATAACAGAGGTTGCAAGAATAGGAAACTTTGATGAAAAATATGTAGAGAGTATGGGTGAACACGGCTTTTCTGCCGGTTATCACCTTACATACGGCAGAACTCTGTACTATCCGCACACACATTGGGACAATTCCACAAGAATTATCGTAGCGGAGCAAAAGGCACTTAATGAAATCGCAAAAAAAGGCAAGGATTGTATTATAGTAGGCCGTTGTGCAGATGTTGTACTTAGTGATTATAATCCCTTTAATCTCTTTATATATGCGGATATGGAATCCAAACTCGCAAGATGCAAGGAGCGTATGGAATACGGCGACAAAACCACAGACCGTATGATGCGAAAAAAGATAAAAGCCATAGATAAAGTAAGAACACGCCACAGAGATGTAATATCCCATATCAAGTGGGGAAGAAAGGAAGCATATCATCTTTGCGTTAATACAACGGATGTAAAGCCAAAGGATATAACACCTATTATTGCGGACTACGCAATATCATATTTTGATAATATACAAAAATAAGAATAACAAAAAAGCCGAGGATGTAAAAATTTTTATATCCTCAGCTTTTTTGTAGGCGAAAAGGGTAGTGCAAATGAAGTACAATGTATATGAGGCTAAGCCTCGCAAGACATCTTCAAAAAACAAAAAGGAGGAAAATATGGAATTTGTAAATGAAGGAGCAATCGTATATGTTCCGCCCATTGGCAAGGAGAGAATTCTTGAGGCTACACAGATACTTGGAAAATACAAAAGGTCCAAGGCAAATCTTGAAAAGAGAATTATCGAAAATGAACAGTGGTGGAAAATGCGTCATTGGGATCTCATTCGCCGTAAGGCAAGTCAGGATCCCGAACCTGCATCGGCATGGCTTTTTAACAGCATAGCAAATAAGCATGCGGATGTTATGGATAACTACCCCGAGCCGAATATACTTCCGAGAGACAGAGACGATGTTGAGGCGGCAGGAATTCTTTCCGAAATCATACCGACGGTTCTTGAGTATAACAACTTTGAGGAGACCTATTCTGATGTATGGTGGTACAAGCTCAAGAACGGAACAGGCTGTTACGGAGTGTTCTGGAACAGCTCTCTCTGTGACGGTCTTGGCCACATTGATATACGGCAGATAGATATCCTCAATATCTTCTGGGAGGGCGGTATCAAGGATATACAGGACAGCAGAAATCTCTTTACGGTAGAGCTTGTTGATACCGATATTCTTGAGGATATGTACCCTGAGCTTAAGGGCAAGCTTACCTCGGGCGGAATAGATGTTGCAAAGTATCTTTATGACGATGAGGTTGACACTTTGGGCAAGAGTGCAGTTGTAGACTGGTATTACAAGAAGTCATATGGCGGAAGATGTGTGCTTCATTATTGTAAGTATGTTGGCGAGCATGTTCTCTATGCGTCGGAGAATGACCCTCTTTATGCTGAAAAGGGTTACTACAATCATGGAAGATATCCGTTTGTTTTTGACCCTCTGTTTATAGAAGAGGGAACCCCGTGCGGATTTGGTTTTATTGATATAATGAAGGATGTACAGATGTACATTGACAAGCTTAACCAGATAATTATCCGCAATGCTCTTCAGGCAGGAAAACGAAGGTTCTTTATTTCCGACAACAGCGGTGTTAACGAGGACGAGTTTGCGGATTGGACAAAGGAGTTCGTCCATGTGGCTGGAAACATAGACGACAGAAACCTGAGGGAGATTTCTGTATCTCAGCTTGATTCGGGCATAGTGTCTCTTCTTAATCAAAAGATAGACGAACTCAAGGAAACAAGCGGTAATATGGATGTTTCGCATGGCGGAAGTGTGTCGGGAGTTACGGCGGCAAGTGCTATTGCGGCTCTTCAGGAGGCGGGAAGCAAGCTTTCCAGAGATATGATAAAAGGCTCTTACAGGGCGTTCCGTTCTATCAATTACTTTATAATTGAACTCATATCTCAGTTTTACGAGGAGCAGAGAAGCTTCCGCGTGCTTGATAAGAGCAGAAATGTAAGGTTTATAGAATTTGACCGTACTATGCTTGGAGAGGACCTTGCAAATAAGAGAGCGATTTTCGATGTTTGTGTTACAAGCCAGAAGAGCAGTCCTTTTACAAAAACCGCTCAAAATGAGCTTGCTAAGGAGCTTTACGGGGCAGGTCTTTTCAATCCCAATTCCGCAACAAGTGCATTGGTGTGCCTTGAGATGATGGATTTTGACGGCAAGGAAAATGTAATAGAACAGGTTAAGGAAAACAGCCGTCTGCACGAACAGGCTAGGTATCTTATGGAGCAAAACAGCAGACTTTCCGAGCTTGTAAAGAGGGCGTACGGCGAAGAAATTGAGGAACCTGAGGCAAATGTATATAAGCCAAAGGAAAAGAAAACATCGTATGCGCCGTTGAGTCCATCTGCTTACAGGCTAAAGGCAATAAGAAAAAATCTTAGCGGAGGACCAAATGTATAGACATAGGTTCAGCAAAATTATTGTTATTTTTTGTATTCTTGAGATATTTGCAATGCAGCTTTGGTCTATGAGGATAGCGAGCCATAATTCATTTTTGGTTACGGGACTTCTCACAGCAAATCATGCAGTATTCGGAGGAGAACTTCTTATGCTTTGTCTCAAGAGGATATTTGCGGACAAAAACGGCAGAAAGGATGATGAAAAATAGACAGAGTACTGAAAATTGCACTCGGAGAGGTCGGATATCTGGAAAAGGCAAGTCCCAATAGCCTGTACAGCAAAACAGCCAATTCAGGCAGGGCAAATTACACAAAGTATGCCTTGGAGATGAGTAAATATCATGCGGGCATATATGCAAACGGACACCCATGGTGCGATACCTTTGTAGACTGGTGTATGGTGACAGCTTACGGCATTAAGGCAAAGGAGCTTATTTACGGATGGTCAGCATATACACCTACATCTGCGGGATATTTCAAAAATAATTCAAGATGGCATACATCCGCGCAAAAAGGCGATATCATTTTCTTTAAGGATAACGGCGGTAATATATGCCACACGGGACTTGTGTATGACAGAGACAGCACCTATGTGTATACGGTAGAGGGTAACACCTCGTTTGAAAGCGGACTTTCTGCAAACGGAGGTGCTGTTGCAAAGAAAAGATACAGACATGACTACGCAAGGATTGCAGGGTACGGCAGACCTGATTATCTGATTGTAGCACCTGAGGAAGAGGAGGAAGATAAAATGTATAATAAAACCGAGGACTGTCCGTTCTGGGCACAGCCTTATGTCAAGCTTGCACTTGAAAAAGGATATATAAAGGGCGATACCAATGGCAATCTCAATCTTGACGACACAAGAATATGGTGTCTGGTTGTGATGCTCAGGGTATCCGATATTATGAAGTAGGGGGTGACTTCTTGGAACAAAAAGAAATATGGGAGAGGATAGCTACTGCGGAATCCAGTATTAAGTCTGCACATCACAGGATAGACAGGATAGAGCATCTTGCAGATTCCATACACTCTCTTGCTTCGGAGATGAGAGAGATGAGGAGCGACTTTGCAAATGTTCTCGGCCGTGTGGATAACATAGAGCAAAAACCCGCAAAGAGATATGAGCTTATTGTAAATACGGGTATTACGGCTGTAATAAGCGGACTTGCAGGCTATCTTATATCCGTACTGATATGATAATAGGGGTGATAAAAATGAAAATTATATCTTTGATACTTCTTATGTTGTCAGCCTTGTTTTTTCTTTTGGTAAGAAGAAAAAATGTTATAGAATGGCTTGTATGCGTGTGTGCTGAGGCAGAACGCACATACGGCTCGGGAACAGGATATATTAAACTAAGAGATGTGTATTCCGAGTTTGTAAGAGCATATCCGATTCTTTCGGTCATAATGCCATTTGAATACTTTTCGTATCTTGTAGACAAGGCACTTGTACATCTTCGCAAAAAGCTTGATGAGAACAAAGCAATAAGTGAAGCTATACTTGGATAAACAGAAAAATGCGGTGTGATTTTTTCACACCGCATTTTGATATATCAGAAACGGAAATCTCTCCTGTCCGAATTCTTTATAGCTTCCACATTTTCTTTTGCAATTGCTCTTGCTTTTTCGTTTGGTATTTTATTAAGTTCTTTTTCTATAAGCTCAAAGCCTTTTTTTCTTGTATCTTCCGACGCATAGTCCACGAGATATTCCGAAAGTGTCATTAGAGCATTGGGGTGACAGCAGTTTTGTATCTGTCCCGTTTTGCAAAGGCTCATAAATCTGTCGCCCGTTCTTCCCTCTCGGTAGCACGCCGTACAGAATGACGGAATATGACCGAGGTCCATAAGCCAGCTTACAACCTCGTCGAGCGTTCTCTGGTCGGATACATCAAACTGTTCCGAGTCGTGCGGTCTCTCTTCCTCTGTGTAACCGCCGACAGATGTTCTTGAAGCACCGCTTATCTGTGATATTCCCATCTGGAGTGCCTCGCCCCTTACTTTTTCCGACTCTCTTGTAGAGATTATCATTCCTGTATACGGAACAGCTATTCTTATGCAGGCAATGATTTTCTTAAATATCTCATCCGACAGCGAGTTATCAAATACATCGGGGTCGATATCGTCTGCTCGTTTTATTCTGGGAACGCTTATTGTGTGAGGTCCTACACCGTGTACTGCCTCAAGATGCTCTGCGTGCATCATAAGTCCTACAAATTCGTATTTGTATTTTTCAAGACCAAAGAGAACCCCGAGACCCACATCGTCTATACCGCCCTCCATGGCTCTGTCCATAGCTTCTGTATGGTAGTCATAGTCATGCTTGGGGCCTGTGGGATGAAGCTCAAGATAGCTTTCCTTATGATATGTCTCCTGAAACAGAATATATGTTCCGATTCCCGCTTCCTTAAGCTTTCTGTAGTTTTCTACCGTTGTAGCGGCAATGTTTACATTTACTCTTCGGATAGCACCGTTTTTGTGATTTACAGAATATATTGTCTTGATACATTCGAGTATATATTCTATAGGGTTGTTTACGGGGTCTTCGCCCGCTTCGATTGCAAGTCTTTTGTGACCCATATCCTGAAGTGCAATAACCTCGTTTCTTACCTCGTCCTGAGTAAGCTTCTTTCTTGCAATATGCTTGTTTTTGAGGTGGTACGGACAGTAAACGCATCCGTTTACGCAGTAGTTGGAGAGGTAGAGGGGAGCAAACATTACTATACGGTTGCCGTAGAAAGAAAGCTTGATTTCCTCTGCAAGACTGATAATTTCGTTAACCTTTTCGGGTATGTCGCACGCAAGGAGAACTGCAGCCTCTCTGTGACTTAGACCCTCACATATAATACCCTCGGATGTCTTTTTGGGTTTTGCTTTTTTGAGGATACTGTCTATAAGAGCTATGTTGTTTTTGTTCTCTTCTGCATATTCTATGGTGGCAAGAATTTCTTCGTTATTGATAAATTCTTCCGCTTTCATTGATTTTGGATTGTAAACTGCCATTTCAGTCATTCCTTTCTGCGTCAATATAATCGCCTCTTTCTGCAGATATAACTGCATCAATTGAGGCAAATTGTTTTTTTAATTCTTCAAGATATAGGGCAGATTCCGTTCCGCCGTATGCCTTGTTGTCGTATAGTGTGTAGTTCTTCTTTGCATTCTCAGGCGAGAGATTGGGCATCACTACATTTGCACCGCATTTAATTGCCATTTGTCTGCCGTTTTCACAAAGCGTTGCAAGTGCAGTTGTGGCAGGAAGAAGAATTTTTGGATGCATAAGCCGTATTATCGCCAGAAGATAACAGGTAAGAAGAACAGACCCTGCATTTCTATTGGCAAAATCGGTATCCTTGTGTGGTATAAAAGGTCCGACACCGCACATTTCGGGCTTGAATGTTTCAACAAACTTAAGGTCCTTAGAGAGAGTTTCGTTTGTCTGATACGGAGACCCTACCATAAAACCGCATCCTGTCTGAAATCCTGTTTCCTTAAGAATCCTAAGACATTCAATTCTGTTATCAAAGCTCATCTGCTTGGGATGAAGCATATTGTAGTGATTTTTGTCTGCTGTCTCGTGACGCAGAAGATACCTGTCTGCACCTGCATCATAAAGCCTTTGGTAGCTTTGACGGCTTCTCTCTCCCAGGGAAAGAGTTACCGCACAGTCAGGAAATTCACTTTTTATTTTAGCTATTATACCGCATAGCACATCATCGTCAAAATACATGTCTTCTCCGCCCTGAAGCACAAAGGTGCGGAAGCCCAGAGGATACCCCTCTCTGCAACATGAAAGTATTTCTTCCTCGCCAAGTCGGTATCTCTTGCAGTTAGAGTTTGAGGCTCTTATACCGCAGTACAGACAATCGTTTTTGCATATGTTGGATATTTCTATAAGTCCTCTTATAAATATTCGGTTGCCGTATACGGATTTTTTTGCTTTTAGTGCTTTTGGCGCAATGTATTTAAAAAGCTCCTCATCAAAGCTCTCTAAAAGGTATCTGTATTCCTCTGTTTCAAGACTGTGCTCATTCGATAGCTTGTCGATAAGCTGTATGGCTTTTTTATTCATGGCAGATCACATTTGAGTATGCGGTTTTGACACTTATTCCGTCGAGTGCACCAATCCTGCCCGAAAGTGCGGATATAACATCCTGAGGTGCATCTATTGCAATACTCATTATACTTATGTTGTGCTTCCTGTAGGGAATTCCCATTCTGCCTATAATGTATTGGGCGTGTGTATGAAGAAGCTCGTTGAGAGCACTCACCGAGTCGGTGTTTTCTACAATTATACCCATTACTGCAACTCTGGTTTCCATAATATAACCTCCAAAAAAATTGCCGCAACACAAAAAAGGCTGCGGCAAATTACGAATTTGTATTTGTTCGCCTTTCAGTCAGTCGGGACAGAAAAATTATCTGCCTTGTCTTTGTGTCAGGACATAATTTATTATACAATAATGATACCAAAATGTCAAATAAATTTTATTTCATATTCTCTGCCAAACTGCCCGTAAAACTTGCAAAAATATACATAATATGGTATACTGATTTCAAGCAAAGCTTGAAATCGTCGA
>JAZREC010000197.1:0-13672 GCA_045660605.1 Clostridia bacterium | reverse complement strand
AGATGGGAAACATCGATGACTATACCCAGAGCGTTCATTCTTCTGACAACCTCAATACCAAAGGGTGTAAGACCGCCTCCAAGGCTGTCTACCGCACCGAAACCAAGCTCATTGCTTCCGTTCCATGTCAGCGTTATAAGGCGGAAGCCCAGTCTGTATAATACATCAACCATTTCTATATTTCCGCACAGGGCAGAGCCGTTTTCGAGCGAGAGTATTGCACCGTATCCGCCGTTTGTGCTTATATCCTCAAGGGCACCTCTGCTGTCTATAATCTTAAGAGAGCTGTTTTTTGTCTCGGTCATAAATTTGTCGCGGAGCATTATTGCCTGCATCAGAGGATTTTTGCCGTCTACCCATGCGGCGAAAACCTGTATGTATGATTTATACTTCCTCATCATCGGAGTGCTTACCATGCCCGAAGCGTTTTCCAGGCTTTGTCCCTTTTCAAGAAGTCTGCACATTGTATCGCAATGAGCATCAAATATTCTTGACATGCTATATCACCCTCAAATTATTTATTTGAATACATTTCCGCCATTTCTTTTGTTATCATAAGGAATTTGTCAATATCTTCTTTTCCGTGGCAGTGAAGCGGAGATACGCGGATTGCACCGAACATTATTTTTAGTATTTTTTCCGTTCCGTCATCTACCATCTTCTTAAGCATTACGGATGTCCGCCGTCTGATGATAAATAATATGTTAAGTTCGTAATTTGTCAATCAAATCCGTAATATGCTTTGGGATTGGTGCGGTAAATTCCATTCGCTCGCCCGTTGCGGGGTGGTCAAAGGATATCCTCTCGGCATGGAGTGCCTGACCGTTCAGACCATAAGCATTTTTGGAAAGATACAGAGGGTCTCCCATAACAGGATGCCCTATATACGACATATGAACCCTTATCTGATGTGTTCTGCCTGTTTCCAGATCGCATGACACATAGGTTGCATTGTTAAGATACTCTATGACTTCAAAATGAGTTACCGCATTTTTTGAATTGTGCGGTGTGACTGCCATACGCAGACGGTTTGTAGGATGTCTGCCTATGGGGGCGTCGATTACGCCTTTCTTTGTCTTGAGTATTCCGCACACAACACAAACATAGTGTCTGTGGGCGGTTTTGTTTTTTATCTGCTCGGATAGCGAAAGGTGTGCCTTGTCATTTTTTGCAACGAGAAGAAGTCCCGAGGTGTCCTTGTCAATCCTATGCACAATTCCCGGTCTCATAACACCGTTTATACCGCTCAGGCTGTCTTTGCAGTGGTACAGAAGTGCATTTACCAATGTACCCTCATAATTTCCCGGTGCGGGATGAACAACCATTCCCTGAGGCTTGTTTATAACAAGCATATCTCCGTCCTCGTAGACAATATCGAGCGGTATATTTTCCGCTTTTATGGAAAGCTCCTTTGGTTCGGGTATGTTTACCTCAATGCTGTCGCCCGCTTTGAGCTTCTGGGAGCCTTTTGCCGTTTTGCCGTTGACGGTTACATTGCCGTCGTCTATTAACCTTTGTATCTGCGAACGGGGCATATCGTCAATTTTTATATATTTGTCAAGCCGTACCCCGTTTTCTGTTACATCAAAAATATATTTATTCATCTTTTTTCGGTTCCTTGTATATAAACATTACATATATTGACAGAAGTATTGCACCCACAACAACAAAGCAATCCGCTACATTGAAGACGGGATAATCTATAAAGGTAACCTCTATCATGTCTACCACATATCCGCGTCCCACTCTGTCGATTAGATTGCCGACGGCACCCGCTGTAATAAGACAAAGGGCAGAGTTAAGGGTGTAACTTTGCGGTTTGTACCTAAGCTTATAGTATATGATAAATATAATTGCTATAAAAGTAAATGTAATAAATACCCATCTGGCATTCTGCAGTATTCCGAATGCTGCACCGCGGTTTTCTACATATGTGAGACTTAAGAATTTATCAATAAGCACAACCGAGGATGCACCCTTAAGGCTCTCTATGGAAAAATATTTCGTTATCTGGTCAATAGCGACAAGCAAAACAGTTATAATTGTAAAAATCATGTTTTTTCTCCAATAAGAACACGGGAGCTAAGTCCCGTGTTCTGAATTTATATTATTTTTTTGTAAGCTGAGCAGCCTTTTCTATTGCTTCCTTTGCTGTAAGCTCTGTGAGCTCTCCGCCCTTGCGAACCTTGAATTCCACAATACCGTCACTTGCCTTTTTGCCGACTGTTATGCGGAGCGGAATACCTATAAGCTCTGCATCGTTAAACTTAACTCCTGCACGCTCGTTTCTGTCATCAATTATTGTATCTATTCCCATAGAGCAAAGCTCTTTGTAGATATCCTCTGCCATCTGTCTCTGTGTATCGTCCTTAACATTGACAGGTACAACGATAACCTTATACGGAGCTACACTCATGGGCCATATTATGCCGTTTTCATCGCTGTTTTGTTCAATTATTGCGGCAAGACATCTGCTCACGCCTATTCCGTAGCATCCCATGATGGGAACCTGTGCCTTTCCGTTCTCGTCAAGGAAGGTACATTCCATAGACTTTGAGTATTTTGTTCCGAGCTTAAAGATATGACCTACTTCTATTCCTCTGCAGGTTTTGATTTTCTCTTCCTTGCAGTGAGGACACAAATCTCCCTCTTCGATATTACGGAAGTCGCCGATTACGGTAGCCTCAAAATCTCTGCCTATATTGACATTTTCGAGGTGATAGTCAGTTTCGTTTGCACCGACAATCATGTTTTCCATGCCTGCAACTTCGCTGTCAACGAATATATCAATATCAAGACCGACAGGTCCTGCAAAGCCTGCCTTGGCATTGGTAATGCGTACAAGGTCATCGAGAGGTGCGAGGTCAAATTCTATTGCACCGCCAAGCTTGTTTACAACCTTGACATCATTTACTTCGCGGTCTCCGCGAACCATAACTGCAACAAATTTGTCATCTGCCTTGTATATAATGGTCTTTGCAAAGTTCTTTGCAGTTTTACCCATAAATGAGGTTACATCCTCTATTGTTCCTGCATTGGGTGTGTGAACCTTGTTGACCTCAAGAAGATTACCTGATTTCTGTATTTCCTCGGGAATACATACTGCCTTTTCCTCGTTTGCACAGTAACCGCACTTCTCGCAGTATGCAATTGTATCTTCGCCTATATCGGACTTAACCATAAATTCCTGAGAACCGCTTCCGCCCATAGCACCTGAGTCTGCATCTACTATTAGGTAGTCAAGCTCCATTTTGTCAAAGATTTCTCTGTACGCATCGTACATGTTCTTGTATGAGATATCAAGACCCGCTTCGTCCTTGTCAAAGCTGTAAGCGTCTTTCATCACAAATTCACGGCTTCTTATTACGCCGAATCGGGGACGGATTTCGTCACGGTACTTTGTCTGTATCTGATAAAGTGTCATAGGAAGCTGTTTGTAGGACTGAACGGACGCTTTAACTGTGTCTGTAAATATTTCCTCATGTGTGGGTCCGAGACAGTAATCCTTACCGCCTCTGTCTTTGAGTCTGAACATGGAGGGACCGAATACCTCCCATCTTCCCGATGGCTCGTACATTTCCTTGGGAAGAAGTGCAGACATAAGAAGCTCCTGGGCATCGTGGCTGTCCATACCTTCTCTTACAATGTTTTCTATGTTTTTGAGCACCTTGAGACCAAGCGGAAGATATGCATAAACGCCTGATGCAAGCTTACGGATAAGACCTGCACGGAGCATAAGCTGATGGCTTGTAATTTCTGCCTCTGCGGGTACCTCTCTTAGTGTTGGTAGTAAGTATTTGGATAATCTCATAGTTATTTCCTCTTTCTGTGTTCTTTTCCATACAGAGATATTATACTTCATTATAATAGAAGTTTCAAGTTTTTTTTGAAAAAAATGCAAAACAAAATCCCCTCCTGAACAGGAGGGGTCAAAAAGTGCTGATGTTATTCTTCTATTTCTGCGTTATTATATGCCTCAATAACATTGGACTCTATGTACTGTCTGAATTCAAAGTTGATGGGATGAGCAACATCCTTAAATGTACCGTCCTTTAATCTTTTGTTAGGCATTGCAATAAAGACCTTGTCCTCATTTTCGATAACCTTGATGTCGTGTACAGCAAAGCAATCATCAAATGTAACTGAAGCTATAGCCTTCATTTTGCTTTCTGTTTCAAACTTTTTGATCTTGATACTTGTGATTTCCATACTTAAACTCCCTTTCGAAACATAAGAAATTTCACATACAATTATTATAGAAGAAATATGCAATATTGTCAACAAATTACTTCAAGTGTTCCAAAAGTTTGTATAAAGCACCCAAAATCACATAATTCTTTTTGTATTTAATCACAAGAAGAAGAAATTTTAAAAATGTGTGGTAATTTTAGATATAGTGTGATAGAATATCATTATATGAAAAAAGGAGATATATTATGGAAGATATAATTAAGAAAAAAATTACAGACGGAATAAACCTTTATATTATTCCCGACAAAAAATACAAAACAGTTTCCATGAGTACCTATCTTTCCAGAAAGCTTGCAAAGGAAGAGGCAACATCTAATGCACTTCTTTCCAAGCTTCTTTCAAGAGGATGCGAGGCTCACAAAAACATTCTGGAGCTCAACACCTATGCAGATGATCTGTACGGAACTCTCTATGATGTCAATATCACAAAGAAAGCATACACACAGAGCATTGTATCGTCTGTAAACTTCTTGTCCGATGTGTATGCGGATGGCGGTATAATGAACGAGGCAGTTACTCTTATGCTTGACCTGATTTTCCGTCCGTATGCCCCTGACGGATGCTTTCCTGAAGATGTATTCTGTGTAGAAAAGCAAAACTTAAGAGACGATATTGAGGGTCTTATAAATGACAAGCGTTCCTATGCCAACTTCCGTTGCATAGAGGAAATGTGTAAGGGACAGGAAAATTCAATCTTTGAGTTCGGCTACCTTGAGGACCTTGACAAAATAGATAATAAGGGAATATATGAGCACTACTTAAATATTGCATATACAAGCCCGATAGATATTTTTGCGGTGGGAGATTTTGACGGTGAGCTTCTTAAGGAATATATAACGGAATATCTCAAGGATTTTGATTTTGATATAAAGGAAATTGCTTCGACCGATATCAAACCCGAGAAGAGAAAAGAAGTTCATTATGCAGAAGATATTTTCGATGTGGCTCAGGGAAAGCTTGCAATGGGCTTTACAACAGACATAACGATTGACGATGAGGACTACTATGCACTTCTTCTCGCAAACAGTATATTCGGCTCGGGAGCACACTCAAGACTTTTTAACACCGTAAGGGAGGAAATGAGCCTTTGCTATTATGCATCGTCAATGCTTGACAAATTCCGCGCGTTTATGCTTGTAAGCTCGGGAATTGAATTCGAAAACTTCGAAAAGGCAAAGACGGAGATAGAAAAACAGCTTAGCCTGATAGCTAAGGGAGAATTTTCTGACGATGAGCTTGAGGTTTCCAGAAACTTCCTTATTAATTCCTATAAGTCCTACAAGGACAGTCCCTATGCGATGAAGGAATATTACCGCTCGCAGATTTTTGCAAAGAGCAAGGACAGTATAGAAGAAGCAATATCAAAGCTTACAAAGCTTACAAGAGAGGATGTTATACGCTCTCTTAAAAGCGTAAGACTTGACACCGTATATTTTCTTAAGGGGGAAAAGGCATGAACTATACAAAGATATATAACGACAGACTTAAGGAAACCATGTATCTTGGCGAGCACTCAACAGGACTTGGTGTGTTTGTTATACCCAAAAAAGGCTGTGTCAAGAAGTATGCAACCTTTGCAACAAAATTCGGTTCTGTAAATAACAAATTTGTTCCTCTTGGCGAAGAGGAGGTATGTACAATTCCCGACGGCGTTGCGCATTTTCTTGAGCATAAGATGTTTGAACAGAGCGACGGAAGCAACGCCTTTGACAAATTCTCGCAGTTCGGTGCAAATGCAAACGCGTTTACCTCGTTCAATCATACATCATACCTGTTTTCGTGTACAGATAATTTTACAGAGAGCTTTGAACACCTGCTTTCATATGTTCAGGACCCGTATTTTACAAAGGAAAATGTGTCAAAGGAGCAGGGAATAATCGGGCAGGAAATCCGTATGTATGATGATGACGGCGGATGGATGGTTATGTTCAATCTTCACAAAGCACTTTATCATATACACCCCGTCCGCATTGATATCGCAGGCACGGTGGAAAGTATAGCAGAGATAGACGAGGATATTTTATATAAGTGCTATAACACATTCTATAATCCCTGCAATATGGTTGTATGTGTGGTAGGAGATGTTGACCCCGAGGAGATTTTTGCATCTGTGGAAAAATGTGTAAGATGCGACCGCCCGACAGGTGAGGTTAAAAGCGTCTTTGAAAATGAACCGAAGTCTGTGTGCAGTAAATATATCGAGGCAAAGGCAAGTGTTTCGCTTCCGCTTTTTAATATTGGCTTTAAGGACAATTATCTCAAAGAGGGCGACGAGCTTCTTAAAAGAGAGATTGCTGTAGAAATAATATCGCGTATGCTTTTCGGCAGAAGCAGTAAGCTCTATACCTCGCTTTACGAAGAGGGGCTTATCAACGAGAGCTTTGGTACGGATAACTCTACCGAAAGAGAATTTGCCTGTGCGGTAATTACAGGAGAGAGCGAGCAACCCCAAAGGGTAAGGGATGCCATTATGGACGAAATAAAAAGAACACACAAGGACGGTATTTGCCCCGAAGAATTCGAAAGGGTTAAAAAAGCTTTTTATGGCTCATACCTGAGAGGCTTTAATAATGTAGAAACAATCGGAAACCTTGTTACAAGATATATTCTCTCGGGAATAAATATTTTTAATTTCTCAGATGTTTATGACACTGTTGATATTGATTATCTGGAGAGTGTGTTTAAGGAAATTTATACCGAGGATAACATGGCAATGAGCGTTGTAATGCCGTCTTGTGAGTAATTCTGCAGATGGTGAATTTTGCGATACGCTTCATCAGAGGATATTCAATAGTTGCTAGGTGCGTATTTCAAGAACATATACCTTAAATCTGCACAAAAACGGCGCCGCGATGACAAGCTCACTCAGAGCTTGACATCGCTAAAATTACCGAACCGCAGCGGAAATTGATTTTCGGTAATTTTGCTCCGTTTTTGCTTGATTTCAGGCATATGTTTTAACTTGAAATCCGCAAAAAGCAACGCATTGAATAACCTCTGCTGTGCGCTCGTACGATATGCGATATCCCGCATAACACGCCTTATGAATTTTGGGACAAAACATTTGGCACAAATCAAAGTAAAAATTCCGCAAAACTGACGGAAATCAATTTCTGCTGCTGTCCGTCGGTTTTAGCGATGCCTCGCTCTGAGTGAGCGTGTCATCGCGGCGGTATTTTTACACAGATTTGGGTCGAATGTTCCCAAAATTCATACCTAGTGCGAGGCGGGATATCGTATAGCGGACGAAGCAATTGTATTGATTTTGCCATTTATAAAATTACTCATAACCCAACTTTTATGCTTGAAAGGAATTTTTACAAATGAGCTATATATCATTTCCGCATCTTGGCATTAAAATGAATATAGATAATGTTGCATTTACCATAGGCTCAAAGGAAATTTACTGGTACGGGATAATAATTGCCGCAGGCTTTGCGATTGCTGTATTGACAGCGATGAGACTTGCCAAAAAAAACGGAATGAATCCCGATACGATTGTGGATTTGGTACTCTATGCCGCACCGCTTGCAATAGTCGGTGCAAGACTTTACTATGTGATATTTGAGTGGGACTACTACCGAAATCACCTGGGCGATATAGTTAAAATATGGAACGGCGGTCTTGCGATATACGGAGGTATTATAACGGCAATAGCCGTTACTGTTGTCTATTCAAAGGTCAAAAAGCAGAACTTAGGTCTCTTGTGCGATGTAGGCTCTGTAGGACTTCTTATAGGTCAGACGGTTGGCAGATGGGGTAACTTTGTCAATCAGGAGGCATTTGGGGGTAATACCACACTCAAGTGGGGCATGACGGGAAATGTCATAAAGGAAGAGCTTACAAGACTTGCGTATGCGGGTGTTAATGTAAATCCCGACCTGCCCGTTCACCCTACATTTCTTTACGAATCGCTTTGGAACCTTGTGTTCCTTACCTTGTTTATTATCCTGTTTCCAAAAAGGAAATTCGACGGGCAGATTTTTGCTTCTTATCTTATGAGCTACGGAACAGGAAGGTTTTTTATCGAAGCCCTCAGAACAGACAGCCTGATGTTAGGTGATTTCAGAATATCACAGCTTGTAGCGTGCATTTGTGTTGTTTCGGGTATAGTGATTACCGCAACGGGCTTGTACAAAAAAGCTCAAAAAAACTATTGAGATTTTTTGTCGTTTGTGATATAATAAATACAATCAATGTTCAAAAGGCATACACCTTTTGTTCCTATGTATTTATTGAACCAATTAAGGTAGCAAGCCGTTGAAGGCTTGCATTTATGGTATAATAAATACAATCAATGTTCAAAAGGCATACACCTTTTGTTCCTATGTATTTATTGAACCAATTAAGGTAGCAAGCCGTTAAAAAGGCTTGCAATTATGGTATAATGATTTCAAGTTTCGCTTGAAATCGTCGATATGAATTCTTGCAGAATTCTCGATATGTCATAAATGACTCGATATGTGCTTCGCACTCGATATGTCGCTATCGCGACGAGAATTCATATCATATCGAGCAAACTTTAGTTTGCATATCGAAAAATTAACATTTATATCAAACATTGATTATATAGCAATTATTATCCTATATAAAATATACAAAATAGAATTTTTACTATTGATTTTATCGCTTTAGCGTAGTAAAATGATAAAGTAATAAAGCGTATTTAGAGGAGTTGTACCCTATGACTTTTAATAACGATGTAATAAAAAATGACGAAAAAGCGATATTTGCTCTGCGTTCGCTGTATCAGAAATACGGCTACAAGCAGTACAAAATGAGCAAATTTGAAGAATATGACCTGTACGCAAGAAACAAGGACTTTCTTGTTTCGGACGGCGTAATAACCTTTACGGACACAAACGGTAAGCTCATGGCATTAAAGCCTGATGTGACCCTGTCTATTATCAAGAATTCAACAGACGGAGAGCTTACCAAGGTGTATTACAACGAAAATGTATACAGGGTATCTGCAGGAAGCCACTCATTTAAGGAAATAATGCAGACAGGTCTGGAGTGTATAGGCGATATTGACATATACAACATCTGCGAGGTAATAATGCTCGCGGTGGAAAGCCTTGAGGCAATAAGCTCGGACTATGTTCTTGACATCTCGCACATGGGTCTTATATCAGAGGTCCTCACAGACTGTCCCGAGAACCTTAAAAACAAAATTATCAAGTGCCTCGGCGAAAAGAACACCCACGAAATCAAACAGCTCTGCACAGATGCAGGCATAAGCTCCGAAACACTCGAAGCCCTTTGCTCTGTTTACGGAGGCGGAGATGATGTCATAGCTTCTCTTGAGGCTCTCGGTCTTGGCGAGGAAGCAAAGAAGCATATAGATACACTAAAATACATAAATGAATTCCTTAAGGACAACAACCTTTCGCAAAGAGTGAACTTTGATTTCTCCATAGCGTGCGACATGAAATATTACAGCTCTGTTGTATTCAAGGGATATATCAATGGAATTGCAGACAGCGTTCTGTCGGGCGGTCAGTACGGCAAGCTCCTCTCCAGAATGGGCAAGAAGGCAGATGCCATAGGCTTTGCGGTATACCTCGACATGCTCGAAAGATTAAATTCACAGAAAAAAGAGTATGATGTAGATACAGTTCTTCTCTACGACGAGGGGACAGATGTTTCACAGCTTTGCAAGAACATCAAGATGCTTACCGACATAGGAACAAGTGTTCTTGCTGTAAAGACACTTCCACAAATCAAATACAGACAGCTTCTTAAATTCAACGGTAAGGGGGTCGAAATCCTTGAAAACAATGGTTAATGTTGCTCTTCCCAAAGGCAGACTCGGTGAAAAGGTCTATGCCATGTTTGAAAAAGCGGGTTACGAATGTGACTCAATAAAAGAAAACTCAAGAAAGCTCACATTCGAAAACGAAGAAAAGGGCATCCGTTATTTCTGGGTAAAGCCCTCCGATGTAGCTATATATGTAGAGAGAGGTGCCGCAGATATCGGTGTTGCAGGCAAGGATATACTTCTTGAATACTCTCCCGATGTGTATGAGCTTCTGGATTTGGGTCTTGGCAAATGCCGTATGGCAGTTGCAGGCTACAGCGATTTTCAGGACGATACAGAAAAAACTCTCAGAGTTGCCACAAAATTCGTAAATATTGCCGCAGATTACTACGCACGCAAAAGCCGTGAAATAGACATAATCAAGCTTAACGGCTCAATAGAGCTTGCACCGATACTCGGACTTTCGGATGTTATAGTGGATATTGTGGAAACCGGTGCAACACTTACAGAAAACAACCTTGCACCGCTTGAGACAATTGTTCCCATAAGTGCAAGACTTATAGCAAACAAGGCAAGCTTTAAGTTTAAGAACAGGGAGATTGAGGCAATAAAGGATGCAATCAGTACACAGGCGGAGGAAAACAAATGATTAAGATACTTAAATACGGTGAGATAAGTCCCGAAGAGATATTTTCGAGAGTAACACCTAAGGTTGATGTAGAAAAAATAGTTTCCGATATAATAGCCGATGTAGCATCAAACGGCGACAAGGCTGTTCTTGAGTACTGCCGCAGGTTTGATAAAGCAGAACTCACAGACCTAAGGGTAAGCGAAGAGGAAATCGAAGAGGCAGTAGCTATGGTAGAGCCTGATTTTCTTCGCATACTAAAGGATGCGGCGGCAAATATCCGTGCATTCCACGAAAAGCAGGTAAGAACAAGCTTTATTATAAATGACAAAAAAGGTGTCGTTACAGGGCAGAAGATTACACCCGTAGAAACGGCAGGACTTTATGTTCCGGGCGGTACGGCGGCATATCCGTCAACCGTTCTTATGGACTCAATCCCTGCAAAGATTGCGGGAGTAAAAGAGCTTGTTATGGTAACTCCCCCCTCATCTGACGGAAAGGTAAACCCCGTAATTCTCGCCGCAGCTAAGATTGCGGGAGTTGACAAGATTTTCAAGGTCGGCGGAGCACAGGCAATTGCCGCCCTTGCATACGGAACAGAAAGCATATCCAAGGCGGACAAGATTGTAGGACCCGGCAACGCATTTGTAGCAGAGGCAAAGAAGCAGGTTTACGGAATGGTATCAATCGATATGATTGCAGGCCCGAGCGAAATCCTTGTTGTAGCAGACGGCAAATCCAATCCCCGTCATATTGCGGCAGACCTGCTCTCTCAGGCAGAGCTCGATATGCTCGCAAGTGCCGTACTTGTATGCGACAGCTTAGCCTTGGCAGAAAATGTTTCAAAAGAACTGGAAATACAGATACCTCAATTAGAGCGTGCAGAGATTGCACGCCGTTCCATAGACGACAACGGCAAGATAATAGTTGCAGAGGATTTAAACTCTGCAATAGACATTGCCAACAGGATTGCTCCCGAGCATCTTGAGCTTTGTGTTGACAATCCCTTTGATTACCTCGACAGCATCAAGCATGCGGGTTCAATCTTTATGGGAAGATACTGTCCCGAGGCACTCGGCGACTACTATGCAGGACCAAACCACACTCTGCCCACAAGCGGAACAGCGAGATTTTCCAGTCCGCTTTCGGTAGACGACTTTGTAAAAAAGACCCAGTATACATACTACACAAAGGATGCCCTTATGAATGTAAAGGATGATGTGGCATTCTTCGCAACCAAAGAGGGTCTTACCGCACATGCAAAAAGTGCACTTGTACGATTTGAAAAGTGAGGATTAAAAATGAGCAGATTTCTTATTCCGAGGCTTTCCTCTCTGGAGGAATATGTACCCGGCGAACAACCGAGAGATAAACAATATATCAAGCTGAATACCAACGAAAGTCCATATCCGCCCACAAGCAAGGCAATAGAGGCAATAAATGATACAGAGCTTTCGGATTTGAGACTTTATTCCGACCCTGAATGTAAACTCCTTAAGGAAGAAATTGCAAATTACTACGGTGTGGAGAGCAAAAATGTATTTGTATCAAACGGCTCGGACGAGTCGCTTAACTTCTTCTTTATGGCGTTTTGCGACGGTGAGCACAAGGTTTGTTTTCCGGACATAAGCTATGGCTTTTACAAGGTTTTCGGAGATTTGTATTCTCTTGACTACGAGGAGGTACCTCTTAAGGAGGACTTTACTCTCTGCGTAGATGACTACATTTCAAAGGGCAAAAACATTGTAATTGCAAACCCCAATGCTCCGACAGGACTTTCGATATCTCTTGATGATATAGAAAAAATAGTATCATCAAACCCCGACAACCTTGTCCTTATTGACGAGGCTTATGTGGATTTCGGCGGTCAGAGTGCAGTCGGGCTTACCAAAAAATACTCAAACCTCGTTGTAGTACAGACATTTTCAAAATCCCGTTCTCTTGCAGGTGCAAGACTGGGATTTGCAATAGCCCACGAAGACATAATCAAGGATCTGGAAAAAATCAAATATTCAACAAACCCCTATAATATAAACCGTCTTACACTTATACTCGGAAGACACGCCATGGCTGACAAAGAGTATTTTGAGGCAAGGTGCAAGGACATTATAGAGGCAAGAGAGTATACAACAAGGGAGCTTATATCTCTGGGCTTTGAGGTTCTGCCGTCAAAAGCCAACTTTGTATTTGCAAGGAGCAAGGATATAGGCGGTGAGGAGCTTTACAAGGCTCTGAGGGACAGAGGAATACTTGTAAGGCACTTTAATAAAAAATCAATCTGTGACTTCAACAGAATTACAATAGGTACAATGGACCACATGAAAGCTCTTGTGGACTGTATCAAAGAAATATTAACCAAGGAGTGATTTGAAATGCGAAAATCAAAAATCACAAGGGAAACCAAGGAAACTTCAATAGCTTTAAGTCTCAACATAGACGGAAACGGCACATCCGAGATAGATACAGGATGCGGATTTCTTGACCACATGCTGACCCTCTTTGCAAGGCACTCGGGAATGGACCTTGAGGTGTCCTGCAAGGGCGATACAAATGTGGACTACCACCACAGTGCCGAGGACATAGGAATAGTTCTGGGAGGTGCACTTAAGGAAGCACTTGGTGATATGAAGGGCATTAACCGCTACGGCGATATAATTCTTCCCATGGACGAGAGCCTTATTCTCTGTGCAGTTGACATATCGGGAAGAGCGTATCTTAATTTTGATGCATCTATTCCGTCACCCAAAATCGGCGACTTTGATTCGGAGCTTATCGAAGAATTTATGCTCGGCTTTGTGCGAAAGGCAGAGATTACACTTCACATAAAGAAGCTGGCGGGCACAAACAGCCATCACATTGCAGAGGGCATATTCAAGGCTCTTGCAAGGGTTTTGGGCTCGGCATCAAAAATCAATCCCGACACAAAAGACCAAATTCCTTCCACAAAGGGTGTGATATAAAGTGATAGCAATTGCAGATTACGGAGTAGGCAACATTTTCTCACTTATGAGCTCTTTCAAATATATCGGTGC
>JAZREC010000196.1:0-5613 GCA_045660605.1 Clostridia bacterium | reverse complement strand
CCGATTGAACCAACTTCAGCTTCAATTGAAATGCCCTTTTCATGACAAATTTTAACCAATTCCTGAGTCTTTGCAATGTTTTCATCAATCGGATAGTGTGAACCGTCAAACATAACTGATGAAAAACCTGCTTCGATAACCTTGAGAGCGTGTTCGTAGCTGCCGTGGTCAAGGTGAAGTGCTACAGGTACTGTGATACCGAGCTGTTCTATCATACCCTCTACCATGCCGACAATAGCCTTGTATCCGCACATGTACTTACCTGCACCCTCAGAAACACCGAGGATAACGGGAGAATTGAGTTCCTGTGCTGTGAGAAGTATTGTCTTGGTCCATTCAAGATTGTTGATGTTGAACTGACCTACTGCATATTTTTCTGCTTTTGCTTTTTTGAGCATTTCTTTTGCTGATACTAACATTTTGAGTGACCTCCTGTATTCGTACTTTTAAGTCTACATCTTATTATAGCTTTTCTGTTAAAATATGTCAAGCCATAAGATTAAAGGTTTAAGAGTTTTATTGCATTTTTATAATAAATTTTGTCTTTGTCCTCATCTGACAAATCAAGACTTTCTACAAGTCTTACTTCCCATGACGGTCTGTGCCATGGCATATCCGAACCGAAAAGCATTCTGTCGGGGGTGTGCTTGTCGAGAATTTTCTGTGCAATTGCCTTTGGCATATTTCCGTAGCCGAACGAAAGGTCAAACCAGACATCCTCTCCCGCAAGGGTTTCTATAACCTCTGTTCCGCATCCGACTCCGCCCCAATGTGCACAGATTACGGGTGAGTCAAACCACTTGAGTGCATTTATCATGTTTTGGGGCATCGCCTTGTAGGGCGGTGCATAGCCGTAGTCAAAGCCTGCGTGAAAGAGTGTGATGAGACCGAGAGAGGAAATCTTTTTGTATATCGGCTTCATGCGGATATCGACTGCGTAAAAGCCCTGATAATCGGGGTGAAGCTTTACACCCTTAAGTCCCGCATTTTTTATTCTCTCAAGCTCATCCAGGGCATCGGGTGCATCGGGATGAACAGAGCCAAATGCATAAACAGAGTCTTTGCCGTTAATTTCTATGGAAAAGCTGTTTACATTGTGCATCTGTGTGGGATTTGTTGCGATGGACTGTACTACGGATATGTCAACTCCGTCCTTTGCCATCTCTTCTCTTAATGAATAAACTGTTCCTCTGCTCTGAGGGTCTAAGCCTCCCGAAGCATGTGCAAGCTTTTCTATTGCTTTATCTGCTATTCTGTCGGGGAATGCGTGCGTATGAATGTCTATCAGCATTTGTTATCTCTCCATGGTTTAATGTATATTGTAAAAAGCATTTCTTCCCGGGTAGAGCGCACATCTTTCCAGCTCCTCTGCTATGCGGAGAAGTCTGTTGTACTTTGCTATTCTTTCACTTCGGGAGGGTGCTCCTGTTTTTATCTGTCCTGCATTTACTGCAACGGCGAGGTCGGCTATAAAGGTGTCCTCTGTCTCGCCGCTTCTGTGCGATATTACCGCTGTGTAGCCTGCTCTTTTTGCAGTTTCTATTGCATCGAGTGTTTCTGTAAGTGTTCCTATCTGATTTACCTTAACCAGTATGGAATTTGCTATTTTTCTTTCTATTCCCATTTTGAGTCTCTTGGAATTGGTTACAAAGAGGTCGTCGCCCACAAGCTGTACCTTTCCGCCAAGCTCTTTTGTAAGAGCACGCCAGCCGTCGAAGTCGTCCTCGGCTAAACCGTCCTCGATAGATATTATGGGATACTTGTCGCAAAGCGACTTCCAGTAATTAATAAGCTCGGAAGAGGTCATCTTAAGTCCGCTTTTTGGAAGAAGATAGTCACCGCTATCAGTTATCCACTCGCTCGATGCCGCGTCGATAGCGAGCATAAAGTGCTGCCCTGCCTTGTAGCCTGCCTTTTCTATCGCTTCGCAGATGAGCGAAAGTGCTTCCTCGTCTCTTTCGAGAGACGGTGCATATCCGCCCTCGTCGCCGACTGATACAGAAAGCGAGCGCGATTTAAGGATTGAACCGAGAGTGTGAAAAACTTCTGCCGATGCACGAAGTGCCTGTGCATAACCTACAAATCCTATCGGCATTACCATAAATTCCTGAATATCAACATTGTTTCCAGCGTGTGCCCCGCCGTTTAATATATTCATCATGGGTACGGGAAGAGTTTTTGCATGGCATCCGCCTATATGCTCATAGAGACTTATGCCAAGTGCATGAGACGCCGCAGATGCACAGGCAAGCGATACGCCGAGGATTGCATTGGCACCGAGATTGGATTTATTTTCTGTGCCGTCAAGCTCCAGAAGAACTCTGTCTATTGCTTTCTGGTCTAAGACATTCATTCCTGTAAGCTTGTCTGATATTACGGTGTTTACATTGTGGACTGCATTACTTACTCCAAGACCTCTGTATCTTTCTCCGCCGTCGCGAAGCTCAACCGCCTCGTGAGCGCCTGTTGATGCACCCGAGGGGACAGAGGCTCTTCCTACATAGCCGTCTTCTGTAATAACTCTTGCCTCAAGAGTGGGATTACCGCGGGAATCCAGAATTTCCATAGCCGATACATCGGCAATGCTTATAAACTGTCTCATTAAATCATACCCCTTTACAAAATAGTATCTGTTATATTTTGTCCTTGGGGTGTGATATATATACTACATTTTGGTCAAAAATCCTACGGCAATTCCAAGAAGTGCAGAAATTCCTATTATTGCAATGGGGTGAAGCTTCTTTCTGAAACCGAGGTATGCCATAAGCACAAATATCAAGGCAGACACAGCCTTTAGTAATATTCCCTCTGCGTCTCCGTGGGCAAATACTGTTATTGCCATAGAAAGGAGCGCCGCACCGATAAGTCCTATTACGGTGCTTTTGAGTCCTGTCATGCAGGCGGAAACGATTTTGTTATCCTTGAACTTTTCAAAGAAATTAGCGACAATAAGTATAATTATAAATGACGGAAGCACTACTCCAAGGGTTGAAGAGACCGCACCCAAAATACCGCCCTGTGTGATGCCGATATATGTTGCCATGTTTACGGCAAAGGGTCCAGGGGTGGATTCGCTTACTGCAACGAAGTTTATAAGCTCTGTTTCCGTTGCCCAGCTTTTTGAGAGAACTGCCTGCTGAATGAGGGGAAGCATTGCATACCCTCCGCCAAAGGTAAAGAGACCGATTTTGAAGAATGTATAAAACAAATCGAGAAATATCATTTGCTTTCCCTCCTTGCCTTGATGTATGTTATTATAAGTCCTGCCAGAGCTCCGAGAGCGATAACAAGAAGAGTACTTACATTAGCAAAGGCAACAAAGATAAAGCTGAGAAGTGATATCAGGCTTGCCGAGATGCCCTTTGGTGCCTTTTTGTACATTGTATAAAGGGACTTTGCAACAAGGGCAAGAACGCCTGCTCTTATACCGAAGAAAGCATATCTTACAATATTTATATGAGCAAATTCAGTCAGAAGATATGCTATAATCGAGATTATCACAAACGACGGAAGAACAACTCCGAGCGTTGCAACTGCAGAGCCTTTTACTCCTGCGGTTTTGTAGCCGATGAAGGTAGCGGCATTTATTGCAATGGGTCCCGGGGTGGATTCTGCAATTGCCACGATGTCAAGGATATCCTCGTCGGATACCCACTTCTTATTGTCTACAACCTCTTTTTGTATAAGGGGTATCATTGCATACCCACCGCCAAAGGTAAATGCACCTATGCGGAAAAAGGTCAGAAACAGCTCCCAAAGTTTTTTCATATATTTCCTCCAAGATAGTTAAGTATATTTTCTGCCTGCTTTTTTCCTTCTTCATAACCCATGTTATATATCTGAGTAAGCTTTTCGGGGTCGCTTTCCGTACGGCTCCAGCCCGATGTATCCTCGGGTGCTATGACGAAGGCTTTGCCCTCTTTTTCCAGACGGAACAGCTCTTCTCTCTGCGAGTTGTACATTTTACTGCGGTTTTTGAGCGCGTTTGCAAAATCAGGATATTTACGGAACAAAAAAGAAGATAAAAGCTCTCCCTTGCCCTGATTTTTGATATACTGTCTCTCTCTTGAGAGTATAACAATCAGCTTGTCACAGCCTTTGTCTATAGCTCTTTGAAACGGAAGCGAATCCGCCACACCGCCGTCAAGATATTTTGCACCGTCTATTTTGCGTATGGGAAACATAAGTGGAAGCGAACAGCTTGCTACTATTATATCCCAGCCTTTTCGGGGATTTTCTATCTTTTTGTATTCGCATTTGCCTGTTTCCACATTGGTTACAGCCGCCTCGGCTACTCCCTCAAAGCTTTCAAATGCTTTGTAATCATAGGGAACAAGCTCGTTTGGTATCCTGCCGAAAACATAGTCTATATTATAGAGACTTCTGTTTCGGGGGTTAAACATGTGCCTTGCTCCGCTGTATTCCTTTCTCGGAACATAATCCCTTGCAATCTCAAGACCTCTGCCTTTTTGCTTTGATGCATAGTTAAGGGCATTGGCTATTCCTGCCGAGGCTCCCGTTATATAGTCAACGGGTATATTATTCTCCATCATGGCGTCCATTACACCTACTGCAAAGTAGGTTCTGCTTGCTCCGCCTTCTACAATGAGACCTGTCATTTTGTTACCGTCCTTTACATTTCGTTTGCTATAAGTGCAAATTCTTTATCGGTTAGGGTTTCTCCTCTTCTGCGTGGGTCTATTCCGACCTTTTCAAGAATTTTGTTTACATCCTCTTTTGACATGGAAAGTCCTGAGCTGAGTGCGTTATTAAGTGTCTTTCGTCTTAGTGCGAATGCCGATTTTATTACATTAAAATACACCTTGGAGTCCCTCACCTCTACGGGAGGCTTTTCCCTCACCGTAAGCTTAATAACCGAGGAATAAACCTTTGGAGGAGGCATAAATGCCGTCGGGGGCACGTTCAGGGTTATTTCGCTCTCGGTATAATAGCCCGCAGAGAGCGTGAGAACTCCGTAATCCTTAGTGCCTGCCTTTGCGTTTATTCTCTCTGCCACTTCCTTTTGTATCATTACGGTTATATCCGATATTGGAAGCTCAGGGCTTATAAGGGACATTATTACGGGACTTGTTATATAATACGGCAGGTTTGCACAGACCTTGATTTTTTCCCCGCCGAACTCGTCTTCAATGAGTTTTTTGATATCCGTTTTCATAATATCGGCATGAACGATTTTTAAGTTTGTACATTCCTTTAGATTTTCTGTAAGAATAGGGATTACAGAAGAGTCTATTTCTACGGAAACAACCTTTTTTGCACGGGAGCAAAGGCGCTGGGTAAGGGTTCCGAAGCCCGGACCTATCTCAAGAATATTTGCTCCGTCTATCTCTGCGCTGTCGCAGATGGAGTCAAGAACTGCGTCATCAATAAGAAAGTTCTGTCCGAGAGATTTTGAAAAATTAAATGAGTTTTTATTAAGTATCTCTTTGATTACATGGGGGTTTGCCAGATTTTTCATAATTTATCACCAACTTTAATTATATTATTTATTTTGTAACTTGGCAAGAGTTTTTTGGACTTTGACATTGACTTTTTTCTCTTTAGGTAATATTATAATTATGATTACATTTAAACAGGAGGAAAAATAAATGG
>JAZREC010000195.1:0-1752 GCA_045660605.1 Clostridia bacterium | reverse complement strand
ACCATATATTTCTATATAACATCCGAAAGGAGACAGAAAATGAAAAATATAAAGATAGGTAATACATTTGAGGCTTCGGCTGTTTCGCTCGGTTGTATGAGAATGGGCGGACTGGATGAAAAAAATGTTGATGCAATAATTGATACAGCCATAGAAAACGGCATTAACTTTTTTGACCATGCAGATATTTACGGCAAAGGTAATGCAGAAAAAGTTTTCGGTGAATATTTGAAACGGCACAAGGGACAAAGAGAAAAAATGATGATTCAGACAAACTGTGCCAGCCATGACGGACAGTTTGGTTTTTCAAAGGAACATATATTAAAATCTGTTGACGGAAGTCTTTCACGCCTTGGCGTTGAATATATAGATGTTTTGCTTCTTCACCGTCCAGATACACTTATGGAGCCCGAGGAGGTTGCAGAAGCATTTGACAAATTAGAGGCATCGGGAAAAGTCAGACACTTTGGTGTATCCAATCAGAATATGATGCAAATGCAACTGCTCAAAACTGCGGTAAAACAACCGCTTATTATAAATCAGCTTCAGTTTTCTGTAACAGAGGCGGGTATGGTAACCTCGGGAATGAATGTAAATATGAAAAATGCCGAATCGGTAATGCATGACGGCTCTTTTCTGGAATACAGCAGAATAAAAAACATAACAATTCAGGCGTGGTCACCATTTCAGTACGGATTTTTCGAGGGTAATTTCGTAGATAATGATGAATTTCCAAAGCTTAACGAAAAGCTTGCCGAAATCGGTGAAAAGTACGGTCTTACAAAAACGGGTGTTGCGACTGCATGGATTCTTCGACATCCTGCAAATATGCAGTTAATTGCAGGAACAATGAATCCTCAGCACCTTAAGGAAATTTGCAAGGCATCCGATGTTAAAATTTCCCGTACTGAATGGTATGAAATTTACCGTTCAGCAGGACATACGCTTCCTTGATGATTAATCCATACCGCAAATCATTAAATTAATAAGAGGTAATACACATGTATAAATACGAAACGCATATGCACACATACCCTGTAAGCAAGTGCGGAAAAGTGAGCGTTTTTGAAAGCCTGGATTATTATAAGAAGTTAGGATATGACGGAGTATTTATACCAAAAAGAGGTGAGTGCTTTGGCTAAAACGAAAATACCTTTGTTTGTCATATTTGCATGTCTGATTATGGCTCTTGTTGATGCTGTAATTCAGCCGGGATATGCAATAAAATCGGGGATAAAGATTATAATGTTTCTTCTTATACCGATAATATACGGTGCTTTCAACAGACAAACAGACATAAAGAAACTGATTAAACCCGATAAAAAAGGCTTTATCACAGCTCTTGGATTAGGACTTGGTGTTTATGCCGTTGTAGTGGGAGCATACCTTGTTTTCAGAAATGTTTTTGATTTTTCTGCACTCACAAAAAGTCTTAATGAAACTACCGGTGTAAATAAATCAAATTTTATATGGGTTGCCCTTTACATATCATTTGTCAACTCGCTTCTTGAAGAATTCTTTTTCCGCGGTTTTTCATTTATAACACTAAAGAAATTCGTATCAAGAAGATTTGCTTACATATTCAGCAGTTTAACCTTTGCTCTGTATCATATTGCAATGATGATAGGGTGGTTTGGAGTACCCGTTGTGCTTATATCTCTTTTGGGGCTTTTTGCAGGCGGATTTATTTTTAATAAATTTGACGAGGCAAGCGGGAACATATATCTTTCGTGGCTGATACACATGTTTGCT
>JAZREC010000194.1:0-2620 GCA_045660605.1 Clostridia bacterium | reverse complement strand
ATTTGACATAAAAAGAGCTGTTAAAAAATTTTGGTTTTTTAACAGCTCTTTTGTGTAATATTAAATTACAGACATAACAAATACTACTATTATAATGACAGGCAGTACATATGCAAGATAGGGTCTGAGCCACTTTGCCATCCTAAGACCCTTACCTGTGTTAACCTCTTCAAAGTATTTATCCCAGCCCCAGCCGTATCGGGATGTGCAGAAGAGTGCGTATGCAAGGCTTCCCAACGGGAGAAGCACATTGGATACCGTAAAGTCTTCGAGGTCCATAATTCCCTTGCCGAAAATCTGTACATGAGACCATACATTAAAGCCGAGTATACAGGGCATAGAGAGTATAAGCATAAGCACAATGTTTATTATTGCAACCTTCTTACGGCTCATGGATGTGAGGTCAAGCCAGAAAGACATGATGTTTTCAAACACCGCAATAACGGTAGAGAGTGCCGCAAACATCATAAATACAAAAAACAGACATCCGATAATTCTTCCTGCAGGCATTGCATTGAATATGGAAGAAAGTGTTGTAAACAGGAAGCTTGCACCGACAGTTGAAGCATCTGCAGTAACACCGTTGTTGTAGGAAAAGCATGCGGGGAATATTATAAGACCCGATGTCAAAGCAACAAGTGTGTCAAGTGACATTATTGTAAGAGCTTCGCCGGGAAGACTTCTGTCCTTTCCGATGTAGCTTCCGAATATTGCAATTGAGCCTATTCCTATACTGAGTGTAAAGAATGACTGTCCCATTGCCGCAGTGATAACATTCCACAGACCTACATCCTGAATGTTTTTAACATTGGGTACGAGGTAGAACTTAAGACCCTCCGCCGCATTGGAAAGGGTACAGCTGTATACGGCAAGTCCGATGAGGAGAACAAAGAGTGCAATCATCATTCCCTTGGTTATCTTCTCAACACCTTTTTGGAGACCGAATGAGCATATTGCAAAGCAACCGATTATAACTGCAAAGGTTGCGATGGTAACCGTTTTCATATCGGTAACAGTTGCACCAAATACATTTCCAAGCTCTTCCGCAGTGGTGTACTGCATTACCGAACCCGAAAGATATTTGAAGAAATAGATGAGCATCCAGCCTGAGATTATGGTGTAGAACATCATGAGGATGTAGTTGCCCGCCATACCTGTGTACTTGAGCAGATGCCATTTCTGTCCCGGTTTTTCGAGAGCATCAAACGAAGATGCTATACTTTTCTGACTTGCTCTGCCTACAGATAGCTCCATTGTCATTACGGGAAGACCGAGAAGAAGCAGAAAGGCTATATAAATAAGCACAAAAAGTGCTCCGCCGTATGCTCCTGCCATAATGGGAAATCTGTACACATTTCCAAGACCTATCGCACAGCCTGCAGAAATGAGTATAAATCCCAGACGGGATGAAAACTTTTCTCTTTGGTTCATGTTTATCACCTTTCTCATACTAAGATTATAAACATTTTATCACAGCACACAAAATTTTACAACACTTTTTTGATTATTATAAAATATATTCTTCAAAATATTGACAACACCCAAGTTTTTGTTGTATTATTAATTATGTATGTATATATTCGCAAGTATTTATGAAAGGACTTGAATACAAATGCAGAAATTAGGTCTTACGGAAATCAGGGAAAAATATCTTTCTTTTTTTGAAGGCAAGGGACACTTGAGACTTACCAGCTTTCCGCTTATACCAAAGGATGACAACAGCCTTTTGCTCATCAATGCAGGTATGGCACCGCTAAAACCCTACTTCAAGGGTGAACAGGTACCCCCTCGCAAGAGAGTTACCACATGCCAGAAGTGTATCCGTACTCCCGATATAGAGAGAGTAGGCAAGACTGCCCGCCACGGAACATACTTCGAGATGCTCGGAAACTTCTCTTTCGGCGATTACTTCAAGCACGAAGCAACACAGTGGGCGTGGGAGTTCATCACAAAGGTTTTGGAAATCCCCGAGGAAAAGCTCTGGGTTACCATATATGAAGATGATGACGAGGCTAAGGATATCTGGGTTAACGAAGTCGGCGTTAAAGCAGAACGCATAGTAAGAATGGGCAAGGAGGACAACTTCTGGGAGATAGGCACAGGCCCCTGCGGTCCCTGCTCCGAGATATACTACGACCGCGGAGAAGAATGCGGATGCGGAAGTCCCGATTGTGCAATAGGCTGTGACTGTGACCGCTTCATGGAGTTCTGGAATCTGGTATTTACCCAGTTCGACAAGGATGAAGACGGCAATTACAACAGACTTTCAAGCCCCAACATCGATACAGGTATGGGTCTTGAAAGAATAGCATGTATAATGCAGGGCGTTGACAATCTCTTCGAGGTTGACACCGTTAGAAATATAATGAAGAAAATCAGCGAAGTTGCTGACGTGGAATACGGCGATGATGAAGAATCCGATGTTTCACTCCGTGTTATCACAGACCATATCAGAAGCACAACATTTATGATTTCTGATGGTGTTCAGATCAGCAACGAAGGAAGAGGCTATGTTTTGAGACGTCTTTTAAGACATGCTGCAAGACATGGTAAGCTCCTTGGCGTTAACGATCCTTTCCTTTATAAGATAGTAGATACTGTTATAGAAGAAAACAGAACC
>JAZREC010000193.1:0-3443 GCA_045660605.1 Clostridia bacterium | reverse complement strand
TGGCACATTATCCAAGACTTAAAAATTTGAGAGAAGACAGGGATTTAACACAAACAGAAGTTGCAAAATTGCTCTTCATTACTCAACAACAGTATTCTCTATATGAAAACGGTTATCGCGAGATACCTGTAAATGCACTTGTGACGCTTGCAGATTTCTATGATACATCTGTCGATTATATTCTTGGAAGAACTGATAAGCAGAATGTTTAAAAATAGAGACAAAATAGCAAAGCGGATAGATTATTTTATGCAACAGTTACTTTTTTAATAAAAATAAAAAGTTATATCATTATACGCTTCACCAGAGGGTATTTAATAAGTTGTTTTTTCTTGAAATACGCAAGACGCAACTTATTGAATACCCTCTGCTGTTCGCATATTGTGCGTGAAACATATATCGAAAATTTCAAGGGACATTACGAAAAGTTGCGTTTTCTTTTGATGTTTACAGAAAATATTAAATAAAAAACAGATAAATACCGCAAAAGAAATTGTAAATTATATGTCAATATGAAGAATTTTGTAGATAATCATTGATTTTTGGTCTTGGCTATGATAGAATATTTACAATCGGAGTATTTTGGATAACTTTTAAATTTTGTAAAAACTTTTAAAAAAATATATTAAAGAAGCGAGGATTAGTTATGAACAAGATTACAGTAATCGGTTCGGGCAATGTAGGTTCCACAATAGCGTATACGCTTACTATTATGGGGCTTGCATCAGAGATTGTTATGATTGATGTCAATGAGGAAAAATCGCTTGGCGAAGCACTCGACATAAGACAGGGTGTTCCCTTCTGTAATCCTGCAAATATTTATGCAGGAACTTATGCTGATGCAAAAGGCTCAGACATTGTTGTCATCACATCAGGACTTGCAAGAAAGGCCGGACAGTCAAGGCTTGACCTTGCACAGACAAATGTTGATGTTATCAAGAGTATTGCAGATAAGATTGTTCCTGTTGTACCCGAGGCTACATATGTTATTGTAAGTAATCCCGTTGATATTTTAACATATGTATTTCTTAAACATACAGGTCTCCCTCAGGAGCGTGTTATTGGTTCGGGAACAATTCTTGATACAGCAAGACTGCGTGCAAGAATTGCCGAATACTATTCTGTCAATCAGAAGAATGTACACGCGTATGTACTTGGCGAACACGGCGACAGCTCTTTTGTTCCCTGGTCACTTGCAAATATATCCAATGTTCCTGTAGAGTGCTACAAAAAGGCAGCCCTCACAGGCGAAGAATATCCCGAGCTCAAAAGAGATGATGTAGAAAATTATGTCCGCAAATCAGGCGCAAGAGTTATACAGAGAAAGGGTGCAACATACTATGCGGTATCCGTATCCGTATGCCATGTGTGTAAGTGCCTCCTTAGCGGAATTGATACAACACTTACCGTATCGACACTTCTTAACGGCGAATACGGAATAGATGATGTGTGCTTAAGCCTTCTCAATATAGTAGGCAACAAGGGCGCACACGGCAAGATTATGCTTCAGCTTAATGATGAAGAAATCGCAGCACTCCACAACAGTGCAAGTGTTCTTAAGGATTTGACAAGAAGTCTTAAAATATAAAGCGAGGACGACAAATAAAAAGTGTGCAAATTTTAAATATTTAAGGCATACGGGGCTTGACTCCCGTGTGCTTAACAGAAAGGAATGTAAAAAATGGACTATCGTATTGAACATGATTCCATGGGCGAGGTAAAGGTTCCCGCAGATAAGCTCTGGGCAGCCCAGACACAAAGAAGCCATGAAAATTTTGAAATAGGTGTGGGTATTGAAACAATGCCCCGCGAAATCATACACGCATTCGGCGTGCTTAAGAAAGCAGCTGCTATAACAAACAATGCTCTGCGTCCCGAAAAAATGACAAGCGAAAAGATGGGTGCCATCAAGGAAGCATGCGACGAAATTATGGCAGGAAAGTTAAATGACAACTTCCCTCTCGTTGTATGGCAGACAGGCTCGGGCACACAGTCCAACATGAACGCAAACGAGGTTATTGCAAACAGAGGAAATCAGATACTCGGCGAAAAGAAACTTCATCCCAACGATGATGTAAATATGAGCCAGTCTTCAAATGATACATTCCCCACAGCTATGCATATCGCGGCTGTACTTATCCTTGAAGATAAGTTAATTCCTGCAGTAAAAGAGCTTGCAGATACCTTCAGAAGACTGGAAGAAGAAAACGATGGCATTGTAAAGAGCGGAAGAACACATCTTCAGGATGCTACTCCCATCAAGTTCAGCCAGGAAATAAGCGGATGGCGCTCAAGTCTCGAAAAGGATATCGAGCTTATAAAGCGCTCCATAGAGCCTCTCTATGAGCTTGCCCTCGGCGGTACGGCAGTAGGAACCGGTCTTAATGCACCAAAGGACTTTGGCGAGGTTGTTGCTAAGGAAGTCGGAAATATCACAAATAAGCCCTTTGTAACAGCATCAAATAAATTCCATGCACTCACATCAAAGGATGAGCTTGTGTTTGCACACGGTGCAATCAAGGCACTTGCGGCAGATATGATGAAGATTGCAAACGATGTACGCTGGCTTGCATCAGGTCCCAGAGACGGTCTCGGAGAAATCTTTATTCCCGAGAATGAGCCGGGCTCTTCCATAATGCCGGGTAAGGTAAACCCCACACAGTGCGAGGCTGTGACAATGGTTGCAGTTCAGGTAATGGGTAATGATGTTGCAGTGGGTATGGCGGCATCACAGGGTAACTTTGAACTGAATGTATTTATGCCCGTATGTGCTTACAACTTCCTGCAGTCTGCAAGACTTATGGCAGAAGCTATTATATCCTTTAACAAGAATTGTGCAGTAGGCATCAAGGCTAATAAAGAAAAGATGCATCACAATCTTCATAATTCTCTTATGCTTGTTACTGCACTCAACCCCTATATAGGATACGAAAATGCAGCCAAAACTGCAAAAAAAGCATTTAAGGACAATATCTCTCTTAAGGAAGCCTGCGTTGGACTCGGATTTTTGACACCCGAAAAGTTTGACGAAGTATTCCACCCCGAAGAAATGGTTTAATGATTTCACGGAAGATGAAATCATCCAATTATGGTACAATGGAGGCAAAAAAATGAAGGTTAGTTACTTTCCGGGATGTACTCTCAAGAACAAAGCAAAAGACCTTGATTCTTATGCGTACAAAGCAAGCGAGGCACTTGGGATTACACTCGAAGAAATAGAAAATTGGCAATGCTGCGGAGGAGTATTCACCACCGCAAATAATGAAGTTGCAACAAAGCTTTCATCAGTTCGCGCATTGAAGTATGCAGGCGATAAAGAGCAACCTTTAGTAACCGTTTGCTCCGCTTGTCATAACGTTATTAAGCAAACAAACTATGCTATGCAAACCAATTCCGAATTTGCTGACAAGGTTAACAGATATATGGCTAAAGACGGTACGTAT
>JAZREC010000192.1:0-2150 GCA_045660605.1 Clostridia bacterium | reverse complement strand
TTATCTTGTTTCTGCACACAAGGTAGGTAATATTCTTTCGTCCGAGGCATACAGAAAGGGCCTTTTCTATATACAGGATTCCGCAGGTGCATACGCAGGACATGTGTTAAATCCTTCGAAAAACAGTGTAGTAATTGATATGTGTGCATCACCCGGCGGAAAAACAACCCATCTTGCAGAGATAACAGGAAACAGCGGTACTATACATGCTTTTGATGTATCGGAATATAAAATAAACAGAATAGAAGAAAATTTATCAAGACTTGGCATAACCTGTGTTAATACAAGTGTTATGGATTCAACTGTTATGCATGAGGAGCTTATAAATACCGCAGATTACATTTTGGTAGATGCGCCTTGTTCAGGTCTTGGAATAATACGAAAAAAGCCAGATATAAAATATGCAAGAAAACCCGATGATATAAAAGAACTGTCTCAAATAAGTCTTAAAATACTTTATAACGCGGCAGAGTATCTGAAAAAAGGCGGGAGAATGGTATTTTCCACCTGCACAACAACATACGAAGAAAATCAGGGTGTTTTATTTGAATTCTTAAAGCACCGCAAGGATTTTAAACTTATAAAAATTGATTGCACAATCGAGAACGACGGATACATAACTCTTTATCCTCACAGAAATGATTGCGATGGATTTTTTATATCTCTTTTAATGAAGGAATAAACAATGACTAATCTTAAAGATTTAACATTTGAAGAACTTAAAAGTTTTTTGGTATCAATGGGCGAAAAACCATTCCGTGCCAAACAAATCTTTGCATGGCTTCACAGAGGAGCAGAATGCTTTGATGATATGACAGATATCTCCAAGGAGCTTAAACAAAAGCTGTCTGCCGTAAGCTATATAAGCACTGTAAAGATTGTCAGAAAACTTGAATCAAAAATCGACAAGACAAAAAAATATCTTTTTGAACTCCATGACGGAAACAGGGTAGAGAGCGTGGTGATGTACTATAAACATGGTATTACTATATGTATATCCTGTCAGGTAGGGTGCAGAATGGGCTGTAAATTCTGTGCATCAACAATCGGCGGACTTGTTCGCTCTCTTACTCCCGGTGAGATACTTGACCAGGTAATATTTGCCTCAAAAGATATTGGAGAGAGAATATCAAATATAGTTATGATGGGTATCGGAGAACCGCTTGACAATTTTGATAATGTAATAAAGTTTCTGAAAAATGTAAATGACGAAAACGGTATAAATATAGGCTATCGACATATATCGCTTTCGACATGTGGTCTTGTTCCAGCCATACACAAGCTCAAGGAACAAAATCTTCCTATAACATTAAGTATATCACTTCATGCACCTACAGACGAAATAAGAAATACAATAATGCCTGTAAATAAAGCGTATAATGCCGATGAACTGATAGATGCTTGCAAAAGCTATGTAGAGCATACAAAGAGACGGATAAGCTTTGAATATGCTATGATAAATGGTGTCAATGACACAGAAGAAACGGCACACATTCTTGCAAAAAAAATAAAAGGAATGCTTTGTCATGTTAATTTAATTCCCGTAAATAATGTTGAGGAAAACTCATTTACAAAACCCTCAAAAGAAAAGATAAAGAAATTTATGTCTGTACTTGAGGGATATTCAATTCCTGTTACCGTACGAAGAGAGCTTGGAAGCGACATCAATGCTTCGTGCGGTCAGCTCAGGCGAAAGGAGGCATTGCAATGAAAGTTTCATACGGAACAGATGTAGGACTTGTCCGAAGCGACAATCAGGACTCTGTTTTTGTAAAAGAACTGTCCCCAAATTCGGGTCTGTTTATAGTAGCTGACGGAATGGGAGGCTACGAGGGCGGAGAATTCGCAAGCTCTCAGGCGGTAAAAATCATTTCTGACTATATTCTTAATAATGATTTTCAGTCAATGAACAGCAGTGATGTATGTACTTTGCTTAGTGATGCAGTTCACTTGGCCAATACTCAAATCTACAAGGCTTCGCTTAACAAGACTGAACTTCAGGGAATGGGTCCAACCGTTGTTGTTTGCCTTATAACACATAATGTCCTTTATACCGCAAGCGTAGGAGACAGCAGAGGATATATTTATTCCAAGGGCAAGCTCTGCCAGATTACATCAGACCATTCACTTGTGGCAGATTTGGTTAAAAG
>JAZREC010000191.1:0-1891 GCA_045660605.1 Clostridia bacterium | reverse complement strand
GGTTTCATTAAAAATCTGAATGGCATACACTCAAAGCTTCTTAGCATATATTGACTATGGCTTGTTACAAATACTATAACAAGATGCCTGTCTATCTTTCTGATTTGATTTCCGGTTTCTATTCCGTCCATCTCTCCCATTTCCATATCCAGAAACAAAGCATCGTAATCCCCATTACCCTGTTCATATGCTTTTATTAAATCTTCTCCATTCAAAAATACATCATGCTCTATATTTGATATATTTAATTCATCAAAATACTTTTCAATAGTTTCTATATATTCCAAGCTATCATCACATATTGCTATTCTCATTTTTGTCCCCTCCTTTGTGTACAGATTAAAACGGCTCCGATGTCTCGTTAGCTAAGACACCAGAGCCTTAAATATCCTTTTTATATAATTATAACATGTTAAGAAATTCAGTAAGCTTATTTATAGCTACCCTTCTATGACTTATATTGTTCTTTTCGTCCTCGGTAAGTTCAGCAAATGTCTTGTCAAGAGGCGGATAGTAAAAAACGGGGTCGAAGCCAAAACCGTTATCACCTTTTAATATATTGGTTATATATCCGTCGCAGGTTCCCTCAAAGCTATATTCTGTTCCGTCGGGAAGAATAAGAGCTATTACACTTACAAACCTTGCGGTTCTGCATTCAAACGGAACACCGTCAAGGTTTTTGAGAAGCTTTTCTATACCCTGCATAGGTGTGGTGTTATCTCCTGCATAGCGTGCCGAATAAACGCCCGGGTCACCGTTTAAGTAATCAACCATGAGTCCGCTGTCATCTGCAATTATTGCACACTGGGTGTACTGTTTGAGTGCGCGGGCTTTGAGAAAAGCATTTTCCACGAATGTATCGCCTGTTTCCTCAACATCAATATCCACTCCAATTTCCATCTGGCTCATTACATTATGAGGGGCAAGGATACTTTTTATTTCTTTTACCTTACCCTGATTGTTGGTAGCTACAATAATATCCATAGTTCTGTCTTCCTTTCGAAAACTTAAAAGTCAATAACTTCTTTTCCTCCGTCACCGATATCGGAAACATAAAATTCGGGCTTTATACCTGTTCTCATTTCATAATTCATGCCAACAGTTTCGATAAATTCATCAACAGAGCCGTCTTTGACAATGCTTACAGTACATCCGCCAAAACCGCCCCCTGTCATTCTTGAACCAAGCACGCCGTCTATCTTGCGTGCTTCTTCAACCATTGCATCAAGCTCATCGCCTGTGACCTCGTAGTCATATCTCAGCGAATCGTGAGAAGCATTTATAAACTCGCTTCATTCCGTCAAGCTTAATCGGTGCATATTCAAATGACAAATCATCGCATTTAAGAAGTATTGCATGGTCTTTCTTACCCATTGCAGAAGCAAACTGATCCATTATTCCGCAGTTTACTCCGCAATATTCATTTTCTGCCTTTTGACCCAGAAGTGCCATTTCTATCATATCAATTTCCTTTGAAATTCCGTTCTTTTCGTTGGAAAATGTTGCAAACATAAGTGCTGTAGCAACCTCTGTTGCAGCAGATGATGACAAGCCTCCGCAATACGGAACGGTATTGTCATAGAGTAAATCACAGCCCACTATGTCATAACCTGCATTTTGGAGAACATAGGCAACACCCAATTCATAGTTTCCCCATTTGATATTGCGGTATGTATCAAGCTTGTTTATATCGGCTTCTACAACAATATCTAAGTCAGTTGCTTTGAGTCGGATAACCGAATCAGTTCTTTTTCTTGCGACAATTGTTGTCTTCATGGTAAGTGCCGCAGGAAATACATAACCGCCGTTATAATCGGTATGCTCACCTATAAGGTTTACTCTGCCCGGTGACTGAAAAACTCTGATGTCATCCCTTTCACCGCCGTAGAGG
>JAZREC010000190.1:0-3301 GCA_045660605.1 Clostridia bacterium | reverse complement strand
GTATATAGCAAAGGCATTTGGTGAAGACGGAAAAACGCAATATCCTGCAATCGAAAAGAGTGTTAAATGGATGGAAGAGCGCAAGGTAGATGTAATCAATATGTCTTTTTCTTCGATGTATACTTCGTCCAGGTACCGCTCGCTCATATTATCAGCTCACGAAAAAGGAATAAGCATAATCTGTGCCGCAGGAAACGAGGGCGAAATGGGAGAGAATACCATAGGTTTTCCTGCAAATTATCCCGAAACCGTTGCGGTGTCGGCAGTTGATATAAACAGGAATATAGCAGATTTCAGTTCCAGAGGAAGTGCCGCAGAAATATGCGCTGCAGGCATAGATGTTTATTCCACATACCTTGACGGAGGATATGCAACCCTCAGCGGAACATCAATGGCATGTCCCATTATAACAGGTGCCGCGGCAATTCTCATAGCTAAGGGATATATTCGCTACGGCAGACGGCTTACACCCGAGGAAATACGGCTACTTCTTAATATATATACAGAAAAATTGGGAAATCCGGGCCGTGACAAGAGCTACGGATACGGAATATTTTCTTTCGGAAGAATAGCCTCGGAGGATTATATATACAGCAAAATAAAGACAACAGGGGTAAATAAAGATTTTATAACAGCAATGCTGCTTTCTGCCATAAGATAAAAAATCAGCTCCGATATATACCTTTTGGTATCTATGGAGCTGACTAAGATTAATATTATTTATTAAGGAACAATTCGTCGACCTCTTTGTACGATTTCGGAGTTCCTATGTCATAGCATTCACCCTCAAAGGTGTACGCATAAACATCCTTTATCTTGTGGAGCCACGAGGGGAAGAAACCTGGTGCATCGGGATTGTTTCCCTGTGATAAATATTCTTTTATGAGGGGAACAGTATCTTTTTTGTATATGTATGATGCAAAAGCAGCAAGTGTGCTTACGGGAACAGGAGGCTTTTCCACCATATTTGTCACTATACTGTTATCGTCGGTAATGACATTTGCCATTCGTGTCAAATCTTCCTTGTTTTCTATTTCCTTGACAAGTATCATATCCAGATTGTATTTTTTGAAGGCATCATAGTAATCCTTGAGACGGAATGTAAATATGTTGTCGCCTGCCATAACAAGAATATCATCGTCAATACCAAGTGTATCGATTGCATACTGCATGTCGCCTACTGCACCAAGCTTGTTGGTATCGTCTGTAGTATGGTCATCAAGTACGGTTACTTTAAGTCTTGTATCAAATTCTTTTTGCCAGTTTACAAAATTATCATAGAATTTTGTGTTGCTTATTATCACAAGCTCATCTATTTCGCTGATTGTTTCGATTTCGTCGACTATGTAATTAAGTATCGGTTTGCCCGCAATCGGAAGCAGAGCTTTCGGCTTGTCAATGGTAAGCGGATAGAGTCTTGTGGCATATCCTGCCGCGAGTATTAAAGCTTTCATATTTTTCCCTCCGTGAGAACTTATTAATATAAGTATATCACCGAGTTACAATTATTTCAAGAGCTTTTATATTTGTTTTTTGTAGCTATTCCGCCTCGGATATGTCTTTCCGCTTTGTTGGTGTCAAGAAGTTTTTTTGCCTCATGGGCAAGCTGAGGGTTAATAAGTACCAGTCTTTCGCTTATGTCTTTATGTACAGTGCTTTTGGATATGCCGAATTTTTTTGCCGCACTGCGTACGGTTAAGCGGTGCTCTACCATATATCTGCCGATTGTAACAGCTCTTTCAGATATGTAATCCTTCAATAAAATTCACCCCTAATAAGTGTGTTGGTTAATGATATGATTTTTTTCGGGGTTTTATGCATTGGCATAAAATATATCCGTCTTACAGAATAAAATCAATATGGATTACAAAATTTCAAATGTATCGCTAAAATACTAATCCTCCTGTAAGAATTGACTCTTACAGGAGGACTGTGAATTTTTAATAGCGAAACCAACCCATTCCGGGGGTAAGAATTTCAACAATAAACAAAACAACCAAGGCAAAAGCACATATACAGGTTGCAATTCTGAACCATCTTTTATCAAGCATGATGGTCGCGATGTGCTCTTTCTTGTCGGCTAATCGTTCTTCATAATGTTCTTTAGTGTCCAGAATTCTTTGTTCGTAATATTCTTTTAATTCCTTTATTCTTTGTTCGTATGATTCTTTAAGTGTAATTATTGAATTTGCCTCGATATCTTCCGTCTTTACTGCAGAATAAATAGCATCCAGAGACCCGCCCATAGCCTTTATTATTGCTGAAACCGTTTCAAAACGCGGATCTTCCGTCTTTCCGGAAAAAATATTTTTGACTGTAGCCTCGGGTATACCGCTTAAATTTGATATTGTTTCGATTGTGAAATTTCCTTGTGATTTCAGGGTATTCAGATAGGTGGATAGCATTTTTGACTCCTTAAAGTATCATAAATTTTTGTCTTTGTTGTGAGAATTTTTAAATGTTGCACTTATAAGTTGCAAACTTGCATCTGTATTTTTTGCCAATTTTCGTTTAGTATCAAATCATCAACCAAATCGAAGGGACGGGAATAAAATGCAAAAGAGAATATTGTAAAAAAATACAACAACTCTTAAGGGAAATATTATCACGAAGAAGAAAAAATGTCAACAAAAATTTACAGTATCGAAATTAAAAGGAGAGTAATTAAATGAATATTATTGAAACCAATCTTAAATTCAGCCAAAAACTATCAAACCGCACTCAGACCAACTACATTATATTACACCACAGTGCAGGAAACGGCGATGTTATAAACATACATAATCAGCATATAAAACAGGATTATGCAGGAATAGGATACCATTATTATGTAAGAAAAGACGGAAACATATATATAGGCAGACCGATTTCGGCAATTGGCGCACACTGTCTTAACTACAACAATAAATCTGTAGGCGTTTGCTTCGAGGGCAACTTTGAAACGGAAAAAATGTGCGAAGCTCAGAAGAAGGCAGGTGCAGAACTTGTAAAACATTTAAAAAGCATATATAAAACTGCCGTTGCAGTACGCCATAAGGATTTGAACGCAACAGCATGCCCCGGAAAAAATTTCCCCTTTGACGATATAGTCAACGGAAAATTTCTCAGAAAAGAACTAACATCTGCAAACGATATTGTTTGGGAGCTTATAAACGGAAAATACAAAATAGAAATAAACGATGCAAAAAGAGCTGTAGAATGTTTGGAAGAAGCTAAGCAACGCAATGATTCGTTATATTGGATTTTGTACAAGCTGGTAAATAAGGAGTACTAAACATGAAAAAAATATTAAAATGTGCAT
>JAZREC010000189.1:0-5267 GCA_045660605.1 Clostridia bacterium | reverse complement strand
GCTGGTCTCACTCAGACCAGCGGTGACGGAGTAAATATGGCGTTCGATATCAAATACGGCATATGTTACTGATTCACCCGTCGGCAGAGGCAAGGATGCAATAAGATATGTGAAATTGGGCGATTTGACCAAAGAATAAAATTTGTCAGATAATGTAATATTTGTGTTGACTTTTACTCTTTTTTAGTATAATATAAATATATAAATAAAAGGGAGTAGTCGGCGAAGAATATTCGTTACATTTGCGTCAGTACGGCATGGGCATTTTGCTTTGCCTGCACATGTATTAAATGACAAGACTTTTATCATGCATATACTTTGCGTGATAAAGGTCTTTTTTTATTGCCCTTAAAATTTGATTTACGGAGGTCAGAAAATGCAGGAATTATTTGGAAATGTGTTAAATCTTGAATGGCAGATGCTTGTCATGTGGGCGATAGGAGGTATTCTAATATACCTTGCAATAGCCAAGGACATGGAACCCACCTTGCTCTTGCCTATGGGCTTTGGTGCGATACTCGTCAATTTGCCCCTGTCGGGTGCTATCACCCAGATGGGCGAGGAGGGAGCGCTCAGCATACTCTTTGATGCGGGTATTGCAAATGAGCTTTTTCCCCTTATTCTGTTTATCGGAATAGGTGCGATGATAGACTTCGGTCCGCTTCTTTCCAACCCAAAGCTTATGATATTCGGTGCGGCGGCGCAATTTGGTATATTTATGACTCTGAGCCTTGCTGCTCTTGCAGGCTTTGATATTAACGATGCGGCATCAATAGGTATAATCGGTGCGCCAGACGGCCCCACCTCTATCGTTGTTGCACAGAAGCTCAATTCTAATTATGTCGGTGCAATAATGGTTGCGGCATATTCTTATATGGCACTTGTGCCGATAGTACAGCCCCCTGTAATAAAGCTTCTTACAACCAAGAAGGAGAGACAAATCCGTATGGCATATGCCGAGAAAAATGTATCAAAGCTTACTAAGATACTTTTCCCCATAATAATTACGGTTGTAGTCGGAATTGTTGCACCCAAGAGTGTATCGCTTGTAGGCTTCCTTATGTTTGGAAATCTCATAAGAGAATGCGGAGTTCTGGGTTCTCTTTCCGAGACAGCTCAAAAGGTTCTTGCAAACCTTGTTACAATATTCCTCGGTATAACAATAGCAACAAAGATGCATTATGCGGACTTCTTAACAGGAGAGACACTTCTTATAATCGCACTCGGTCTTTTTGCATTTATCTTTGATACCGCAGGCGGTGTAATATTTGCAAAGATAATCAACCTCTTCTCAAAGAAGAAAATTAACCCCATGATAGGTGCGGCAGGAATATCTGCGTTCCCGATGTCTGCAAGGGTTATTCATAAGATGGGTCTTAAGGAGGATCCTACAAACTTCCTTCTTCCCCATACAGTAGGTGTCAATGTTTCGGGACAGATAGCGTCTGTAATTGCGGGCGGACTCATACTTAATTTAATAGGATAGGAGATAAGTTTATGAATATAAATGCTTTTTTGGAGACCCTGCCTGTTATGGGCAAGGGGATGCTCGGTATATTTGCCGTAACGCTTGTTATTATACTTGCGATGATGGCACTTAATAAGTTTACATCGAAGGATTGATTAAAACGGGGTTGTGAAAATTTTCACAACCCCGTTTTAAGCGGTTCATTTATAGACCCATTCTAAGCAACCAGTACAAATCCTCCGCTGTGATTTCGGAATTTTTAAAAAGTTCTCTTGTATCAGAGAGAAGATCACTTGTTCCAAAAGTTGAATTGTAGAGGGGATACTTTGACTTATAGGCATTAAGACGGTAGTTATCAAGCCACTTCTGGTCTTCTGCATTGTCGCGGATAAGCTTATAGAGCAGTGATTGTGAATTTTTCAACTGCTCATTAGCCTGCTTGTCCTTTTGAAGCTCATATTCGGCTTCATAGCTCTCGCGGTCAAAAATTCTGTCCTTTTCCTTTTCTGTTATGTCCGAGAGATAGTCTCTTGTGTCTATCTCGTGAGAGAGTCTGTCGAGGTGTCTGCCGTAATCTCTATTTTCTCTTTCCTTTACGAGATTGTAGCTGTCCTTAATACGATTTAATTCATTCTGTCCTTCCTTGTAATATCTCTCGTATGCGGCGTTGTACAGCTCGGGTATCATTGCGGCAAGCTGACTGTTGTAATATCCAAGAGCCTGCATTGCGGCACTTTTTGCATTTGTGTTTTCCAGTCCGCCTGTTTTTAATGAATTCTGAGCCAAAGCTCTGTCGTAGGCAAGAGCACCCTTTTTGTCATATACGGACTTATATGCCTGATACACAGGGTCGGTTTCGTAGTCATAGCTAAATTTCTCCCTTGGTGCTGCAAAAGAATCATAGAGAGAGTCCATCTCTTTTTCGTACTTGGAATTATAATCGTCAAATCCTGTCTTTGTGTAGGAAAAAGGATTGTATTCGTCTCCGAACTCTCCTCCCGTATAGCTTCCGTACTTGGCACGGACGGCATTTGCCGCATTGTTTGCAAGGGTCATTTGCTTTTTGTCATTGTTTTTTGCCGCATTTGCATACTGCTTTTTTGCATCAACTATCTGGCTTAATGCCTCGTAGCTTAAGTTTTTGTCATATTCGGATATATACATATCCTTGTTTTCGTCAATAAGCTGTTTTTTCTTTTTATAATCGCTCATAAATTCCTCCTAGTTAATACTTGTTTCTTTGTAGTTTACTGTAAATGAAATCAGCGTAAAGCTTCCCTTTCCCGAAAAATGCAGTTCATAATCCTCGCTTAAATACGGCGGAAGACTTATTGTTACAATTTCATCCCGATTTTGCCCCTGTCTTGCAAGGACGGTTTTTTCTTTGACACGGCTCTTGTATGTGACACTTATATTTCCGCCTTTTTCCAGATAAAACCGCAGGGATACACTGCACAGATGCTTAGAAGTAAATTCTTTTGCACCGAATGAGTAAACAAAGCTCCACGAGATATTCTCGTTATCGCCGTATGAGTATATGTGGTTTTTGCCTATCGGCTGAAGTCCTGTATCGGTCAGGACAAATTCACAAATATCCTCGGGCGATGTCATAATATTCCATATTCCGTACAGCGTATCATACACATAGACAAGGCAGGCACCGTCTTTTTTAAAAGCAATATGGTAGTACCTCTCATCACCGCCTGCACAAAGTGCTTTGGCACCGCCTAAGTCAAGGTTTCGGCTTATAAGAGAGACATTGCTTCCGTTGTATCGGTATATACCGCATCTTCCCATATAGTAGAGAGAGCCTGCAACATGTGTAAGAGTTTTCTTGCAATCCTTTGCAACTCCGGGACAGGTGATTTTGTTTACCGTATATTCGCTTGGCTGACTTCCGTAGAGCCTGTGGATACAATCCTCCTTGAATGCAAGGATACTGCCGTTATATGCAGTAATTGCAGTAAAATCCCCGTCAGTTTCCACAGGTGTGCAAAAGCACGAAGAGGGCAGAGTTCCGTAGTCGTCCACGCTGTAGTCATTCCATTCGGAAGCATCTCCAAGCATTGAACACCTTAGCTCATCCTTGGTAACTCCCCACATCCTGTTCTCAAACGAGCATATGTCCACAAAATCGGGCATAAGCTTTTCAACGGATATGTATCTTACCATTATCTCGCTGTAGCCGTGCATGTCTATGGCATTGTCATCAAAGGTAAGCTGTGTCACTTCCGTAATACGCCCCGAGGGTGTATTATGCTCGACCTTTTTAATGGATTTTATCTTGAGTACAATTCCCTCCGCCATTTTATCCAGATAGTCAAAGTAGTCGCTGTTTTGTGTTGCGTTTGACGGCTTCACAGCCATTTTTACGGTGACGACATCGCCTTCTTCAAGCTCCAGCGGTGCCGAGAAGTTATAAAAGTCATATCCTGTCGATTTGTAGCTGTAGCTTGTATCTACAGAAATTATAGAGTTGTGCGAAAGCTCACAGCTGTACCACAGACTATAGGGAAGAGGCATTGATGAGGAATTTGGCGATTCCGAAAAAAACTTCTCCCTTGCAGAGTCCTCCGAGCAAGAATATGATATACTGCACTTTTTTACGCTTTTGTCCTCGGTGTTATATATCACATTGTCAGGAATTATGAGAATGTTGTCTTTCATAAATTCCATGCCTCTTCCTGTATCGCCTTGGAAATAAGGACCGATGACGGTAGAATTCTTTCCGTCTGATAAATACACATTACCGAGAGAGGTTGCCTCCTGAACGGTATAGAGTGTGTTATAGAAGCCGGCGGAGACAATGCTTCTTGTTGTAAAGAGATTTGATAAATATCCCTTTGCACTTGTAAGTGCGGGATATCCCGAAGAGGAAACATTTATACCATCCTTAAGCTCGTTAACCGCTCTGGAATAAGACGGATTGACACCGCCAAAGGCAGTAATTGAATATTTCTTTCTTGTGTTTTTGCTTCGCATAAAGGGTAGCATCATACATCACCCCTCTTTTAAATTTGAATGAGGCAGGTGCTCTCTTCGCCATTTCTTTTGCCAGTCAGAAAACAGACCGTTAAAAAATGCACAGCTGTTGTTGTACATTGCCACATCCTGATTTGCAAGGTCTATCATGGATATGACATAGTACACATACATGTCCAGGTATTCCTTGCCAAGAGAAAGCGTCGAGCCTGGAGTGAGGTTTTCATCAGCCGTGCGAGGCTGGGAGTATCTTGACATATGCTCGGTAATTTGTTTTTCCAGAGTATATATCCAATGGATTTTTTCCTTTTCTTCGCAGAGACTGGGTCTGTATGCGTCAACAAGAGTCAGGACATCGTTTACTGTCATGAAACCGCCTCCTTAATTCCTTTGATTTGCTCTTTGATAATCTCAAGTGTACGGTCAATGGCAGTGAGCTTTGCTTCTGTTTCTCTGCGAAGCTCCTCCGTATATGTGAGAATTTGTTCCAAAGAGCTGGTAGTATCCCCTTTGAGAGCGGGGCTTATAGCTTTGAATACCAATTTGTAACCTCCTTTTGATATAATAAGACATCTTCATCATTATTATATTTCATATTTGACACACATTTCGCCTACTATTTTAAAAATAAAAAGGGATGTAAAAAAAGTGCAGAACGCATCTTTTTTTACATCCCTTTTTATTATATATGTTTTTTCATATGAGCCAACGCACTTTTTTCAAGTCTCGAAACCTGTGCCTGACTTATACCAAGCTCTGTTGCTACCTCCATCTGTGTTCTTCCCTTAAAAAATCTCAAATCAAGAATTCTTTTTTC
>JAZREC010000188.1:0-3641 GCA_045660605.1 Clostridia bacterium | reverse complement strand
AGGCACACTTGTACGGTTGAAGTCAACAAATGATGAATTACCGCTGTGAACAAGCTTGCCTGCGTCTTCTTCCATGTGAATCTGCTTGATTCTGATGTCACGGGGACCCTGTGAAGTTTTGAGTGACACAAGACCGTTTGTGCATATGGGATGATTGATCTGTGTAATCTGATATGCACAGGGAAGGTCGGGATAATAGTAGTTTTTCTTATCAAAAGTTGTGTAACGGCTGATTTCGCAGTTGAGCATAAGACCTGCAGTTACCGCAAGTTCTACAACTCTTTTATTCATAACAGGGAGCATACCGGGCATACCGCTGCACGCAGGGCATACGCAGTCATTAGGTTCCTTTGGTGATGAGTGTCCTCCGCAGGAACAGAATATTTTTGAATTTGTGTCAAGTTCAACATGTGTTTCAAGACCAATAACCAATTCGTAATTCATATTATTTGCCCTCCTTTTCCACACAGTCTGCAAGACTAAGAAGCGTCTTTTCATCAAAATGTCTTCCCATAAGCTGAACACCGCCTGTTACCATGGATGGAATGCCTATGAGGTTGGAAAGCGATGTAAATACACTTTCTTCAAAGACCTTAAGGAATGCATCCTTTATGTCATATGCATTATAAGAAGTTTTACTGCATGAAGGAGTAATAATAGCATCGTATGATTTCATAACCTCATCAAACTTTTCGGCAATTACTCTTCTTACTCTGAGTGACTTGTCATAGCAGTCCTTGTATCTGTTTTTGGAAAGTACATCTGAACCGTACAGAATTACAGCTTTTGTAAGGAAGTTAAATCCCTCTGTTCTTGAATTAACATAAAGCTCATCAATATTTCTGTATTCTTTTGCTCTGTGACCGTACTTTACACCGTCATATCGGGATACATTGTTGCAGGTTTCTGCTGTCATAAGAATTTGCCATGCGGTATTTGCTGTGTCAAAAATGTCAAAGGAGATTTCTTCTACAGTTACGCCGTTTTTCTTAAGTGTTTCGGTAAATTTATTAATTCTGGATTTTGTTTCTTCATCAGCTTTAGTAAGAAGCTCTTTTACAACAGCAACCTTCTTTCCGGAAACATCTTCGATAGAGTAGTCATATGTTTCGTTTTTGAGACTTGTGCCGTCTTTTTCGTCATGTCCCGATATTACTTCCATAATATCCTTTACTATATGGGCATCATCAGCATAAACGCCTAACTGCTCGCCCGATGCCGCACAGGAAATAATTCCGTAACGCGAAACTGTTCCGTATGTCGGCTTAAGAAAATCTATACCCGAAACTGCCGCCGCGCGTCGGGGTGTACCATTCATGTCAACAGCAAGACCGGCTTTAACCTGGGCGGATTTTACAAGCTCTGCCAAAGCACCCTTAAGTTCATCACTTTTTTCGCCATAATATGAAAATTCGCCTACAAGGTCAAGTCCAAATTCACCAACATGGGTTTTGCCCGAAATCTTATATCCTTTATTCTCAAGTCTTGTAACAGCTTCCGCACTGAAAAGCGGTTTAAAACCTTCAAGTATTCTTGAGCCTGCGCAGGCTTCCATATCTTTTACAAGTATTGTATCATCTACAGCAATGTTTCCGCCGTCTGTTTTTATTTTATAATATTCCATATCTTAACACCTCACTTTACAAGTCTTGGTACCTGCCAACTGTCTTCACTGCGTTCGGGAGCGCCTTCAAGGAGACTCTCTCTTGTAAAGGGTTGGTTTCGTACATCTTCACGCAAAACATTGGTCATGGGCATTACATGTACCATTGGTTCGATGTCTTTTGTATCTATATCTGTAAGAATTGCTTCGCTTTTGTTCATTTTTGCAAATATTTCCTGCATAACAGCTTCTTCGTCATCTGTAAGAGCAATCTGATTGAGCTGCTGTGCATTGGAGAATGTTGAACGCTTTCCTGATGCCTTGTTTGATGAACCCGATTGAGAGGAGCGTTGTGCAAGTGCATTGCCGTTACCGAGAAGATGAACATCTTCCAACTGTTGGTTTGTAACCTCTCCCGGAGCACCAAGCAGTAAATCCTGCGCATTTCCGTTAAGCGGGAATGCAATAACATCAAGAATTTTTTCTTCATCAGTAAGAAGCATTACCATACGGTCAATACCGGGTGCCATACCTGCATGCGGGGGAGCACCGTACTGGAATGCAGTGTAGAGGGCATTAAAGCGTTTCTTAAGCTCATCCTCTGTATATCCTGCAATTTCAAATGCCTTTCTCATTACATCAATATCGTGGTTGCGGACAGCACCCGATGCAAGCTCAATACCGTTACCGACAAGGTCATACTGGTATGCAAGAACCTCTGTGGGATCCTTTGTAAGAAGTGCTTCCATTCCGCCCTGAGGCATTGAGAACGGGTTGTGAGTAAATATTGTTTCTCCTGTCTCTTCGTCAATTTCATACATGGGGAAGTCAACAACAAAACAGAATTCAAATGCATCATCGGAAATAAGGTCAAGCTGTTCCTTTTTTGCAAGCCATGTTCTTATCATACCTGCTTTCTTTTCTGTGTCGTTTTTCTTGTCATCACAGATAAAGAAAAGTGTTTCGTTTTCCTTGACGCCTGTAAGCTTTATTATTTCTGACTTTTTATCATCGGTAAGGAACTTTGCAATAGGACCTGCAAATACGCCATCCTTAAGGGTAATATAACCGAGACCGCCAAGTCCCACCTCTGCAGATGTGGCAAACTTAAGAGAATCTTCAAAGAATTTCTTTGATTTGCCTTGACAGTCTGCTACAATACCGCGGACAGGCTTTCCTCTGAATGCAGGGAAATCAACATCTGCAAAGAAATCAGTAAGGTCGCAGATTATAAGCGGATTTCTAAGGTCAGGCTTGTCGGAACCGTATGTCATCATTGCATCAGCATATGTGATGCGTCTGAACGGCTTAGGAGATATTTTTTTATCCGAAAAATTCTTGAAGGTGTCGTAGATTACATCTTCGCATACATCAAGAACCTCTTCCTGTGTTGCAAATGCCATCTCGAAGTCGAGCTGATAAAATTCACCGGGGGAACGGTCAGCACGCGCATCTTCATCACGGAAGCAGGGAGCAATCTGAAAATATCTGTCAAATCCCGATACCATAAGAAGCTGTTTGAACTGCTGAGGTGCCTGCGGAAGTGCATAGAATTTGCCCGGATGCTTACGGCTTGGTACAAGGAAGTCTCTTGCACCCTCGGGTGATGATGCAGTAAGGATAGGGGTCTGCATTTCTAAAAATCCCTTATCTTCCATTTTGTTTCTTAAATGACGGATAATCATTGAGCGTTTAACAAGATTATCATGGTTTTTGGGATTTCTCAGGTCAAGATAACGGTATTTTAATCTTACCTCGTCCTTGCTCGTTCTTGAAGAACGGACTTCAAAGGGGAGCATATTGTGGCTCTTGCCGAGAATTTTAAGGGTTGTTGCAACAAGCTCAACATAACCTGTATCAATTTTTTCGTTTACAGTTTCGGGGGCGCGCTTTTCCACCGTACCGCTTACTGTTATAACAGTTTCTCTGTTAACATCCTTAAGAAGTGCTTCGTCGTGCACAACCACCTGTGTTACACCTGTGTAGTCACGAAGGTCAATAAAAATAACTCCGCCGTGGTCACGAACAACATCAACCC
>JAZREC010000187.1:0-4078 GCA_045660605.1 Clostridia bacterium | reverse complement strand
GGAGGGATGCCTGAACTTTAGCTTTAGGAAAACTTAAGTTTACTTAGGAGTTACCAAATCGGTAGCTCCTTTTTTGTTGCAATTTTTTGGAGGTGAAGAAGATGGTAAGGATTAACGGAGAAAGTTTTGATGTTGCAGGTAAAAGCATAAAAAAATTTTTGCTCGATGCGGGATATGATACAAAGCGTGTTGCAGTAGAATTGAATGGAGATATTCTTCCGAAATCACAATACGAAGATACATATCTGGGTGACGGTGACTGTGTTGAAGTTGTAAGCTTCGTGGGAGGAGGTTAATATGATACCTGAAAAACACGAATGGATAAAAGCACTCGAAGAAAGACACGGAAAAGAATTGCAGGATAAAATATCATCGTCAACTGTTGCAATTTGCGGTCTTGGCGGTCTTGGCTCAAACATTGCAACATTACTTGCAAGAGCAGGTGTTGGCAAGTTGATACTGATTGATTTTGATAAAGTCGATATTACCAATTTACATAGACAACAATATAAGCCTTGTCAAATTGGTATGTATAAGACCGAAGCACTCGTTTGCAATCTGAAAGAAATTGTACCATATCTTGAAACAGAAATCCATACGGTTCGTATGGAAGAAAGCAATTATTTTGAGCTTTTGCAGGGTGCCGATATAATTTGCGAAGCTTTTGACAATGCAGAAGCAAAAGCGAATATTGTTAACTATGTTTTATCGGAAATGCCAACGAAATATATTGTCGCTGCATCTGGAATGGCAGGTCTTGGCAGTTCAAATTCAATAAAAACAAGAAAAGTTTCTAAACGCTTTTATCTTTGCGGTGATGAAAAAAGTGATGTGGAGGATGGAATTGGACTTGTAGCATCAAGAGTTTCTGTATGTGCTTCTCATCAGGCAAATATGGTACTCAGAATTATATCAGAAAATTTTGAAGAATAAGGAAGGTTTGTATTATGAATAATGATAAGCTTGTAATTGGCGGACACGAATTTAATTCCCGTTTTATATTAGGTTCGGGAAAATATTCTCTTAATTTAATTGAATCAGCGGTAAGAGATGCCGGAGCCGAGATTATAACACTCGCCGTTCGCAGAGCCAACACAAAAGAACAAGAAAACATACTTGATTATATTCCCAAAGGAGTTACTTTGCTCCCTAACACAAGCGGAGCAAGAACTGCCGAAGAAGCAGTAAGAATTGCCCGTCTTGCCCGCGAACTTGGATGCGGTAATTTTGTTAAGATTGAAATTATGCGTGATTCAAAGTATCTGCTTCCCGACAACGAAGAAACAATAAAAGCAACTGAAATATTAGCAAATGATGGTTTTGTTGTTATGCCGTATATGTACCCTGACTTAAATGTTGCCCGTGATTTAGTAAATGCAGGAGCCGCAACTATAATGCCTCTTGCATCTCCCATAGGCTCTAACAAAGGTCTTGCAACGAAGGACTTTATTCAAATTCTCATTGACGAAATTGACTTGCCGATTATAGTTGATGCAGGTATTGGTAAGCCCTCTCAGGCATGCGAAGCTATGGAAATGGGTGCTGCAGCCATTATGGCAAATACAGCTTTAGCAACTGCCGGAAATCTTCCGCTTATGGCATCTGCTTTTAAGAATGCTATTGAGGCCGGCAGAAAAGCATATTTATCAGGTCTTGGAAGAGTTCTTACCCGTGGTGCATCGGCATCGGATCCTCTTACGGGATTTTTGCGTGATTAGGAGGAAAACTATGGAAAATCAATTCTTTGTTGACTCGGAGTTTTTATCAAAAGAAGCACTCGAAAAAAAACACCGCATAGAAACTGAACCATCATCCCGTAAAAATCATATGGAATATCTTCCGAGGATGGAGAAACTTAAGTCTGATGTGTGCAAAAATGTAATGGAGCAAATGAATTCTTTTGATTATTCAAAATATACTGCAAAAGATGTAAAAGCGGCATTAGAGCATGAAACCTGTACCATAGAAGATTTTAAGGCGCTGCTTTCTCCTGCTGCTGAACCATTTTTAGAGCAAATGGCACAGAGAGCAAGACTTGAAACAAGCAAACATTTCGGCAACACAGTATATCTGTTTACACCATTGTATATCGCTAATTACTGCGAGAATTACTGCGTGTATTGTGGATTTAACTGTTATAACCATATCAAACGAATGAAACTTTCTATGGAACAGATTGAAAAAGAAATGAAGGTTATAGCAGATAGCGGTATGGAGGAAATCTTAATACTTACGGGTGAAAGTCGTGCTCATAGCGATATTGAATATATTGGTGATGCTTGCAAGTTGGCACGAAAGTATTTCAGAATGGTTGGACTTGAAATTTATCCCGTAAATACTGATGAATATAAATATCTTCACGAGTGCGGAGCTGACTATGTTACTGTTTTTCAGGAAACATACGATACAGAAAAATATGAAAAGCTCCACCTGCTCGGGGCTAAGCGTGTATGGCCTTATCGCTTTGACGCTCAGGAGCGGGCGCTTATGGGCGGTATGCGTGGTGTGGCATTTTCAGCGCTATTGGGACTTTCGGATTTTAGAAAAGATGCTTTGGCGAGTGCACTTCATGTTTATTATCTGCAAAGAAAATATCCTCACGCAGAAATGTCGCTCTCTTGTCCAAGACTCAGGCCTATTGTAAATAACGAAAAAATAAACCCGCTTGATGTCCATGAAAAACAGCTTTGCCAAATAATCTGTGCATACCGTATCTTTTTACCTTTTGTGGGTATCACCGTATCATCCCGTGAAAGTGCATCGTTTAGAAACGGAATTGTCAAAATAGCTGCAACAAAAGTTTCAGCAGGTGTTTCAACAGGTATTGGTGACCATGAAAGCAAATATAACGGAAAAGAAACAGATGATGTTCGGGGTGATGAACAATTTGAAATTGACGATAATCGCAGTCTTGATGCAATGTATAAGGATATTTCAGACGAAGGGTTGCAACCTGTACTTAACGATTATCTGTATGTGTGAGGTGTAGTGATGAAAGAATTAAATACAAAACTTTATTTTATAACCGACAGTACCAATTATGGCGAAGAGGAATTTCTTTTTCGAGTGGAAGAAGCCTTAAAAGGCGGTGCAACACTTTTGCAGCTTCGTGAAAAAGAAAAAACTGCAAGAGAATATATTGAGCTTGCAGAGAAAGTACATACACTTACAAAAAAATATAATGTTCCGCTTATTATTGACGATAGAGTTGATGTGGCACTCAGTGTAGATGCGGAAGGTGTTCATGTCGGTCAAAGCGATATGCCTGTTTGGTTGGCAAGAAAGCTTATGGGCGAAGATAAAATTGTTGGTGCGACTGCAAAAACAGTTTCGCAGGCAAAAGAAGCTTATAAGCAAGAAGCCGATTATCTCGGTGTCGGTGCAATTTATCCCACTGCAACAAAGGTTAAGACGGTACTTACTTCCGTTGATACATTAAGAGATATTTGCAATTCTGTACCTATCCCTGTAAATGCTATTGGCGGACTTAATAAAGATAATATTGATGTTTTGAAAGGAATACCGATTGACGGAATTTGTGTGGTATCTGCAATTATGAAAGCAGAAAATCCCAAGCTTACCACCAGAGAGCTTATAGAAAGAGCAAAGGAGCTGAAACTATGGTAAAAGTCAAACAAATGAAAACAGCATTGACCATTGCAGGAAGTGATTGCAGTGGAGGTGCAGGTATTCAGGCAGATTTGAAAACAATGACGATGAATGGTGTTTATGCCATGAGTGCAATAACAGCACTGACGGCACAGAACACGACAGGCGTAAGAGCTATTTTGGAGCTGGCACCTGATTTCTTAAAACAGCAATTGGATGCGGTATTTGAGGATATCTATCCCGATTCCGTAAAAATCGGAATGGTATCGTCGGGCGAACTAATTTGTGTCATAGCAGACAGACTAAAGTTTTATGGAGCAAAAAACATTGTTGTCGATCCCGTAATGGTATCAACAAGCGGTTCTGCTCTTATGAAGACAGAGGCAGTTAAGACGCTTACCAAAGAACTGCTTCCGATAGCAACACTCGTTACACCGAATATACCCGAGGCACAGGTTCTATCAGGACT
>JAZREC010000186.1:0-3707 GCA_045660605.1 Clostridia bacterium | reverse complement strand
TTTAGGCATAATCGCTCTTGTAATGCTTATATCGCTTAATTACACCAACTCGCAAAGCGTTTTTAATCAGTCAGGTGCAAAGGAGCTTCCTATATACTGCGTTGATACTGATAAAAAGGTTTGTGCCTTGACTTTTGATGCAGCATGGGGTGCCGAGGATACCGATAAACTTATTGAGATATTGGGACAACACAATGCAAAAGCAACTTTTTTTATTGTAGGTGAATGGGCAGACAAATATCCAGAGGAAGTCAAAAGACTTTCAAAGGCAGGACATGATATAATGAACCACTCAAACACTCACAAATACATGACAAAAATAGATAATAACCAACTGATTGACGAGGCAGAAAGCTGCAGTAAAAAGATAGAAGCCCTTACGGGTAAAAAGCCACATCTTTTCAGACCTCCTTACGGTGATTATAACAGCGATGTTGTAAAAAAGTTAAAATCTCTTGGTTACTATACTATACAATGGGATGTTGATTCTCTTGACTGGAAAGATTTGTCAGCTGACGAAATATTTGAGAGAGTTACAAGCAAAACAACAAACGGTTCAATAATACTTTTTCACAATGCTGCTAAAAACACACCCGAAGCATTACCTTTAATACTTAAAAAGCTAAAGGATGACGGATATGAATTTGTAAAAGTTGCCGACATGATATACACCGAAGATTACTATATGGATAACGCAGGAAAACAAATAAAAAAGTCAAACTAATAAAAAGATATGCATTAACGGAGCTTGCTTTTTCCGAAAATGCATATCTTTTTAATAATTGTATTTCATATTTCTCAGCCTCTGTATTCTGTCCTGAATATCAGGGTGTGTTGAAAATAAATTTGTTCTCCTCTTTGCATTAACAGCTCTCATCGGGTCTGATATAAACATGTTTGCAGTTGCATTATTTGCTGTACGCACAGACGAAGAATCACCGCCGATTACAGCAAGTGCTGATGCTAATCCCTCGGGGTTTCCTGTGTATGATGCACCCGTTGAATCAGCAAGATATTCTCTGTTTCTGCTCAGCGAAAATCTCAAAAGCTGACCTGCTATTGGGGCAATTATAACGAATATAATACCAATAATTGCGAGCAATCCCCCACCGCTGTTTCTGTCGTTTCTGCGTCTGTATGAAGAAAACCACAAGCTTCTTGACCATATATCAGATGCCATAATTACGATACCAATCATAACAGATGCAATTGTAGATAAAAGAATATCATAATTCGTAATATGCCGTCCTTCGTGTGCAATAACTCCCTCAAGCTGATAATAATCAAGTTTTTCCATAAGACCTGTTGTAAGGCATACAACAGAATTTTTGGGGTTTCTGCCTGTCGCAAAGGCATTGGGAGAAGCATCGTTCATAATATAGAGCTTGGGCTCTGGTATATTTGCCAAATAACTTACTCTTCTGAGTGCCCTGTATGCTTCCTCATGAATAACATGATCTGCAGGTTTTGCCTTATTTATTTTTAAAACAATTTTTGAACTGTTCCAATATGAATAAAGAGATGTCAGACAAGACACACCGACTGCCACAACAACTGCATAACGCCCAAACCCCAATGAATATGTGATAAAATATACCACAAGAGACAGCAAAGCGATTATAATGCCGATTATAAATGCCGTCTTTAATTTATTTGACAGAATTTGTTTTTTCACTTCTTACATATCCTCCATAAATAATTATTTGTTCTGTAGTATAACATTGAAAGAAGCATAGATGAAAAAAACACAACAATAAACATATATAATGATGAAAATATCGGTGACAGAGAAATCATAATATACCTTTTGGTTAAATCAAGAATAAGCGGATGAACAAGATATATTCCAAAGCTCATTTCAGAAACAAAAGAAGCTTTTCTGTTAAAAGGCGATGTATTTCCTATAAGATGCTTTGCATTGATAAACAAGGCAGACGCAATTATAAAATGACATATATTGTACCCCGAGTTCATCACTAAGTTTATTCCATTCTTTGATGAGTATATATGATTTAAAAGTACAGAAAGCACAAATGATATTCCTGCAAAAATATTTATAATCCATATATTCTTTGACGAAAAGCTTGTTTTTCCAAGAATATATCCCAAAAGGAAACATCCGATATAGCCGTTGAAAAGTGGATCAAACAGATATATATTAACAGAAAACAAGAAGTTTATAAAAGGAATTACAGATGTGCAAAGCATCATTATTCCAAGAAGAAACAGCAATTGTCTTCCGTTACAGTTATCCACTATAATCTTCAGGAAAGGTGCAAATAAATATAAGCCCAATATAGTATAAAGGTACCACAAATGATATTTTGTCCCGATATTTACGATAAATCCGCAAAAAGATAATAAACTCGGAGAAAGATTGCCTATCATACAATCATAAATATAATAAAGCAAATTCCAAATCATAAGCGGAACAAGTATACGCATCAATCTTTTTTTGTAAAATAATGAGAAGTTTTTTGTAAGACTTGAGGACAATATAAGATATCCGCTTATCATAAAGAATATTGGAACACCTGTTCTGACAACAGCATTTATAATAATATTTATATACCATGATCTTGTTCCGTAAAGGTCATTGGAAACAATATAATCACTTATACAATGCAAAAGCACAACGGCAATTATTGCAAAAGAACGCAAATAATCCAGATACATAATATGTTTCTTACTGCTTAAATTATCGGTCTTAGGCACATAATTATCGGTCAATGTTTTCATCTGTACATTATCCTCTCGTTATTATAGTATAATTTTACCGGTTTCTATGTCAGATATAATTTTTGCAATTGCATGTTCCTCGTTGCTGACGGTAATAATATCAGCACACTTTTTTGCCTCTTCGCAGGCATTTGAAACAGCAACTCCTATTCCTGCTTCTTTAATCATAGAAATATCATTATCAAAATCACCAAGTGCTATCGTTCTTTCCATAGGAACACCAAGGTAATCGGCAAGTTTTTTTAGCACAGTTCCTTTATTATAACCCTTTGGAACTATTTCGTATAAGTAATCGCTGGAACGGACAAAATCATAATCAGAGGCAGATGGATGTTTGTATAGCATATCGATAAGAATTTCTATGTTTTTTTCGTTTTCGTCCGCAAAAATTACCTTTGCAATATCTTCTTTGAATTCCTTGTAATCATATATAACATTTGGCACACCGTTATCTATTCTGAACCTCTCTGTAGATGAATTATTTTTACAAAAGCACACTCTTTCGGGAGTATTGATAAGAAATGCCATCTCCGGAAAATTAATGTCAACATATTCCAAAATGCTTATTACATTCTTGTCGATGCATGTATTCCAAATATATCTTTCGTTTTTATAATCATAAATTGCACCGCCGTTTGCACATCCTACAGGAACATTTGGTTTAACCATATCATATGATTTTCGGGCATAAAAGTACATTCTGCCTGTGACAAATGTAAACATTCCTCCGTTTCCCTTAAAATACTCTATAGCTTCTTTATTTTCTTTTGAGATTGTTTTATCATTCTTTAAAAGTGTACCGTCAAGATCAGTACATATAAGTATGTTGTCAAACTTTTTCATTTGCAGGGCCCTTTCCATGGTTTTATTAAATATAATTATATATTAAATAATAAAAAATAGCAAGTAAAATGAATTATTTATTATAAAACAAAAAAGACCTCGCAAAAGCGAAGTCTTTTTGTTTA
>JAZREC010000185.1:0-4368 GCA_045660605.1 Clostridia bacterium | reverse complement strand
CGAGGCAGGACAGGTTCTCGGTATGACAGGAAGCCAGATTTTCTTTAAGGTTATTTTGCTTCAGGTTATCAAGAGAATTGTACCTCCGATGAGTAATGAAATTATAACTCTTGTCAAGGATACTTCTCTTGCAAGAATTATTATGGTTTACGAGATTATATGGAATGCACAGAAGTTCATTAAATCGGACGGTCTCTTGTGGCCTCTGTTCTATACAGCCGCATACTATCTGCTGTTCTGCGGACTTCTTACACTTTTGTTCGGATACATAGAAAAGAAAATGAGTTATTTCAGGAGTTAATGCCATGCCTATATTACAAGTATCAAATCTTAAAAAAAGCTTTGACAAAGTAAGTGTCTTAAAGGGAATAGACTTCTCTTTGGAAAAGGGAGAGGTGCTGTCAATTATAGGCTCATCAGGAAGCGGTAAAACCACACTTCTTCGCTGTCTCAACTTTTTGGAATTTGCCGACGAGGGCACTATAACCGTAGACGGCAAAACCATATACGAGGGCGGAAAAGGCAAGGCGATGAGCGACAGGGAGATAAGGGAATTAAGACTTAACTTCGGTCTGGTGTTCCAGTCGTTTAATCTCTTTCCGCAGTACAGCGTTCTTAAGAATATTACCCTTGCACCGACACTTCTTAAATTTGACACAGAAGAAAATATAATTAAAAATGCAAAAAGACTTATAGAGAGAGTCGGACTTACCGAAAAGGCAGACAGCTATCCATGCGAGCTTTCGGGCGGTCAGCAGCAGAGAGTTGCAATAGCAAGAGCACTTGCACTAAATCCCCATATTCTTTGCTTTGACGAACCTACAAGTGCACTCGACCCCGAGCTTACGGGCGAGGTTCTTAAGGTTATAAAGGGTCTCAAGGGCGAGGACAGCACAATGATAGTTGTAACTCACGAGATGGAATTTGCAAGAAATGTTTCGGACAAGGTTATGTTCATGGCAGACGGTGTTGTCTGCGAGATGGGCACACCCGACGAGATTTTTGAAAACCCCAAATCCGAAAGGACAAAAATGTTCTTGCAAAAGACCTTTGAGAATATATAATAGATATAGTTTATTTTGGAGGGTTTATAATGAAGGTTATATTGGTAAACGGAAGTCCCCATGAAAAAGGCTGTACCTATACTGCACTTAACGAAATTGCAGAGGTACTAAGTAGCGAGGGAATAGATACCGAGATATTTAATCTCTCGGGAGAGGGCATTCTTTCGTGCCGTGCATGTAAGGCATGTACAAAGCTTGGAAAATGCGTTATAGACGATAAGGTTAATGAATTTACCGCTCTTGCAAAGGATGCGGACGGATTTGTATTCGGCTCACCCGTACATTTTGCCGCAGTATCAGGACTTACCAAGTCGTTTCTTGACAGAGCTTTTTATTCTGCAAAGGGTGCATTTGCCTTTAAGCCTGCGGCGTGCATAGTATCTGCGAGAAGAGCAGGAACAACAGCTGCACTCGATGAGCTTAACAAATATCCCCTTATTGCACAGATGCCCCTTGTAGGCTCTAAATACTGGAATATGGTTCACGGCAATCTCGCAGAGGAAGTAAACGAGGACGGCGAGGGTATGCAGACAATGCGTGCTCTGGCTCGAAATATGGCTTGGATGCTAAAGCTCAAGGAAGCAGGAGAAAAAGCGGGTATAACCCCGCCCCAACAGGAAGAGGCTATAAGAACAAATTTTGTAAGATAATATAATTGCTTATATAGCAAAAGGCTGAACGAATGATTTCGTTCAGCCTTTGTTATATAAGCTTTTTATATTACTCTTTGTCTTTCTTGGAAGAAAGGATAAGGTTTGTAATTATACCGAGTATAAGTGCACAAGCGATTGATGTAAGTGTAACCTTGCCGAATGTGAGCGAGAGACCGCCGATACCTGCGATAAGAATTACGCTGACTACAAAGAGGTTTTTGTTGTCGTCAAGGTCGAGGTTCTTGAACATTCTGAGACCGCTTACTGCAATAAATCCGTAGAGTGCCATGCAAACACCGCCCATTACACAAGAGGGGATGGAGTTAACAAAAGCGATAAACGGAGATATAAAGGAGATGATTATAGCACCGATAGCTGCGGTAATAATTGTGCGAACGGAAGCATTCTTTGTTATAGCCACACAGCCAACGGATTCGCCGTAGGTTGTGTTGGGGCATCCGCCGAAGATTGCACCTACCATGGAGCCAACACCGTCACCGAGAAGTGTTCTGTGAAGACCTGGTTCCTTTAACAAATCTTTTTCTATAATAGAGGATATATTCTTGTGGTCTGCAATATGCTCTGCAAATACAACAAATGCAACAGGTACATATGCTACTGCAAGAGATGCAATATATGCACCGTTTATATCCTTAAATCCGCCGATAGCTTCCTGAATTGTGAATTTGGGAAGGGATATGAATGTGCTCAGTGTCACACCGTCCTTAACAAGATCTGTAAAGGGGGAGAGGTTAAGAATCTGAATTGCAGCAATATCTGTTGCCTTTCCGATAAGTGTGAGTATGAGTGCAGTGGCATATCCTGCGAGGATACCAATTATAAAGGGGATAAGTCTTGCCATCTTCTTGCCGAATGTTGAGCAAGCCATTGTGGTAAAGAGTGTAACAAGACCGCAAATGAGGCAAGCAAAGGGAGCTGCAAGCTGTATGCCTTCTGCATTTGCAATATTGCCCTTGAGGATATCGCCGACAGCGTTACCTGCAAGAGAAAGACCGATAATAGCAACAGTAGGTCCTATAACAACGGGTGGCATGAGCTTGTCTATCCATTTAACACCTGCAAATTTAACAACAAGTGCAATAACCACATAAACAAGACCTGCAAAAACTGCACCGATTATAAGTCCGAGATAGCCCATGCTCATAGATGCAGCGCCTGCAAAAGCGGCAATCATCGAAGCGATAAAGGCAAAGGAAGAACCTACAAATACGGGGCTCTTCATCTCCGTCAAAAGAACATATATAAGTGTTCCTGCACCTGCACCAAACAGAGCTGCTGCTGAACTCATGTTGCTTCCTGTTGCACCGTTGATAATAACGGGAACAACGAGTGTTGCAGCCATAATAGCGAGAAGCTGCTGAATTGCAAAGATAACAAGCTGTCCGAACTTGGGTTTGTCATCTACATTGTAGATGAGTTTCATACAAATCATCTCCTTAATTTTTTTGGTATTATCAATACCCATATTGGTATAAGTATAGCATTTCTTATATGCTTTGTAAAGTAATTTTGTCTATTTTTGTCGAAACGCTACAAAAAATCAAGGTATAATTTTCCATGTAAAAATGTGAACTTATAATTAACAAAATGTTGCTGTTTATTTAATTTTTGCTCGTTACATTGACAACAAAATTTTATAAATATATAATTATAAAAAACAAATGGGAGATGCTTATTTTGGGAGGATTTTTTGTTAGGTTGAGCCAGAGATACATGGCTTTTATGCAGGGAAGATACGGAAATGATGAATTTAATGTTTTTCTGCTTATTGCATCTTTGGTGCTTATGCTTTTGTCAAGAAGTATATTTTTGTGGTTTTTGTATCCCATAGCACTTTTTATGATTATTTTCTGTCTTGTTAGAACATATTCCCGCAATATTTCCAAGAGATATAACGAAAGACAGTGGTTTTTGAGGAAGAAAAACAGCTTCATGTCGTGGTACAGAATAAAGACGGATGCTTGGAGAAACAGAAGAACTCACAAATATTTCCGTTGCAAAAAGTGCAGGGCGAGCATAAGAGTGCCGAAGGGTGTGGGCAAGATAGAGATTACATGCCCTAAATGCAGAAATAAATTTATAAAAAAGGTGTAGATAAGAATGGGCGGAGTTTAACTCCGCCCGTTAATAATTTGTATACTTCTTTCTAATATTCCATTCATATGAGCTATAGCCGTACCATAGTTTGTAATCGGCACATTCTGCTCGTTTGCAAGATTTACTCTGCTTTTCATTTCTGTATCATTAAGCATACAGCCTCCGCAGTGTATGACTAGGGAGTAGCCGTCAAGTTTATTCTTGAATTCTCCGCCCGATGTAAACTCAAACTGTACATCCCTGCCTGTATACCTTCTTATAAGATTAGGAAGCTTTACTGTTCCTATATCGTTGCATTGTCTGTGATGCGTACAGCCCTCGGATATGAGAATTCTGTCTCCGTCCTTTATTTTATCAAGGACATATGCCCCCTTGAGAGCACTTTCTAAAAGTCCCTTAATCCTTGCCATAAGGATTGAGAATGATGTGAGGTTTATGCTTTCGGGAACAATCCCCGAAACCTTACCGAAAACCTGACTGTCGGTTACCACAAGCTTTGGCTTATATACCGAGAGAGTATTTTCAAGCTCGTT